>JAISKU010000201.1 GCA_031261245.1 Oscillospiraceae bacterium
CAGTACAACGTCGTTGACACCGACACGCTGCGCAAGGCGCAGACGAAGCCGACGGAATACCGCGACCTCGTGGTGCGTATCGCGGGCTACTCCGCGTACTTCATCGAGCTGGGGCAGGATCAGCAGAACGACATCATCGCGAGAAACGAGAACAGGATATAGGCGGCTTAACGCGACGAAAAGCTCACCCGAGAGGGTGAGCTTTTCGTGTTTTTTCAGTTTGCGTGCGCAGGAAATCTAAAAAAAACAGAAATGCGCTTGACATTAGTATTATCCCAAGGTTTATAATTGTAAATCAAGGAAAGACTAACCCAATTTTTATTATTTAGGAGGAAAATATCATGGCGTACATGCCGCTCGACAAATCCAAGTTCTACCTCGATAAGTCCAAGATGACGAAGATCTACGACCTCTCCAATCCGTGGGGCGTAGACACCCCCCTGTGGCCGTTCCCCGGCGCGCGCAGCGACCTCGCGTTCCCGCGCGGGCAGTACCTCGGCCGCTTCCACAAGCGCACGATGACCTACACGGGCACCCTGCACGCCGGCACGCACATGGACGCGCCGAACCACGTCCTCCACGAGGAGGAGGTTGACCGCGAACGCTACGGCTACACGTTCGCCGAGATCCCGCTTGAGCACTGCATCGGCTCTGGCGTCGTGCTTGACATGACGCACCTGTACAGGGAGTTCAACGAGAAGTGGGACGCCGCCGGCGGCGACCCGGCGAAGTTCGGCAACATCTGGGTCGAGCTGAAGCCCGAGGACTTTGAAAAGGCCGCGAAGAAGGACGGTCTGGAGATTCGCGAGAACGACTGGGTGGTCGTGAACACGGGCTTCCAGCACTTCTGGCGCAAGAACAACGACAAGTACTACAACTACTATCCCGGCATGGGCCCCGAGGTCGCAAAGTGGCTCATCTTCGACAAGCACATCAAGGGCATCTCCGGCACGTGGGGCGCAACGGACGCGCCGCTGTGGCACTATCCGCTCAAGGAGCAGATGCCGTGGCTCGACACAGCGTACAAAGAGGCGACGGGCACCGACGCCGCCGACAAGTTCCACGACTATGAGCCGTGTCACCGTCTGTTCATGCAGCACGGCGTCGCCACCGTCGAGAACGCGGGCGGCAACATCGACGAGGCCACCGGCAAGCGTCTGACGATCGCCGCGTTCCCGTTCCGCTGCGAGATGGCGGACGGCGGCTTTGTCCGTCTCGTCGCGTGGGAAGAGGGCAAGTTCTAAACGATGAAAACACTTTCCGATATCAAGAAAATCGCCGTTCTGGGCGCCGGGACCATGGGTCCCGGCATCGCCCAGATGTTCGCCATCGGCGGCTATCCCGTGACGATGTGGACACGCAGCGAGGAGACGCGCGAAAAGGCCAAGGCGACGCTGTACAAATCGCTTCAGACGTTCGTCGAGGAGGAGCTGCTCGACGCGTCCAAGCTCGAGGAGACGTTCGCGCGCGTGTCGTTCGCCCTCACGGTCGAGGAGGCGATTGACGGCGCGGACTTCATTCAGGAGACGATAGTCGAGAACAAGGACGCGAAGCTCGACCTGTACGCGAAGATCGACGCCGCCGCCTCGCGCGAGTGCATCATCGCCTCGAACACCTCGGGGCTCAACGTGTTCGCGCTGATTCCCGAGGGTCGGCTGAATCAGGCGGTCATCGCGCACTGGTACGCGCCGCCGCAGCTTATTCCTCTGGTTGAAGTCGTAAAAAGCGAGCAGGCTCCGCAAGAGTTTGCGGATATAACCGTACAACTTCTCGAAAAATGCGGCAAGACCGCGGTGCTGATGAAGAAATTCATTCAGGGGTACATCGCGAACCGTATGCAGATGGTGCTGAACACTGAGCTGTTCTATCTGCTCGACAACGGCTACTGCACGCCCGAGGACATCGACAAGGCCGTCAAGGCGAGCTTTATCCCACGCGCGGTCGTGCTCGGCCTGTGCAAGCGCGCCGACTTCGGCGGGCTCGACATGACGGCGAACAACTACAAGAACAAGAGCTACACGCCGCCGGAGCCCGTGGATATGCCGAAAACGCTCGCGGAGCACGTGGACGCGGGCGAGCTCGGATTGAAAACCGGCAAGGGCTTCTACGACTACACGGGAATCGACAAGCAGGAGCTTCTGGCAAAGCGCGACAAGCAGCTTTTTGAGGTGTTCAAGCTCGCGAATAAATTTTTGAGCGACCCGGTATAATTTGTATCCCCATAGGATAAGGAGAAAACAATGTCAAAGACAAATAAGGTAATCATTCAGGTGTGTCTGTGCGGCGCGGGGACGAAAAAGGACAAGGCGCCGACAGTTCCGTACACCGCAGACGAGCTCGCGGAGCAGATCGTCGCCTGCGCGAAGGCCGGCGCGTCGATAGCGCACATCCACGTGCGCGAGGACAAGGAGGTAAACGGCAAGCTCGAGATCGGCTACAAGTCGATGAGCCTGCAAAAGTTCACGGAGGCCGTCGAAAAGACGCGCGAGGCGGCAAAAAAGGCGGGCGTGGACATTCTCATCAACCTCACCACCTCCGGCGGCGAGTATCAGGACGAGAAGCGCATCGCGCACCTCGCGGCACTGCTGCCCGAGATGTGCTCGTTCGACCCCAACTCGATAAACTGGGACAACAGCTACATCTTTGAGAATTCGCCGCGCTTCCTCAACTATCTCGGAGCCGAGGTGGTCAGAACGGATGTGAAGCCGGAGTTTGAGGTGTTCGACACGGGTCATATCGACTCCGTTGCGTACTACGTGAAGAAGCACAACATTCCGGAGCCGGCGCACATTCAGTTCATCATGGGCGTGGGCGGCTCAATGCCCGCGACGACCGAAAACCTCGCGTTTCTCGCCGGGAAGCTGCCCGCGGGCGCGACGTGGAGCGTGTCGGGAATCGGCCGCGCGCACATGCCGATGATGCTCGCCGGACTCGCGCTCGGCTGCGACGGTCTGCGCGTCGGACTTGAGGACAACATCTACTACTCGCGCGGCGTAATCGCGACGAACGTACAGCTCGTGGAGCGCGCCGTGGAGCTGTCCAAGCTCGCGGGACGCGAGATCGCCACGGCGGAGGACGCGCGCGAGATACTCGGAATCACACGCCACACACTGCGCGACGAGACGACACACCCCGCAACATGGAAGCCTGAATAGGAGAAAACATGGCAAAATCGAAAATTGTCCCGCTTGAAAAAGCAATGGAAAAAATTATCGACGGCCTGACAATCATGATACCCGGCTTTGTCAACAGCGGTGTGCCCGAGGCGCTTATCAAGGGCATGGTTGACAAGGACGTCAAGGATATCAGAATCATCTCCAACAACACGAGCATAAAGGGGCGCGGAATCGGACTTCTCGTCCACGACCGCCGCATACGGCACATCACCTGCTCTCACATCGGCTCGAACACCGAGACGGTGGAGCAGGTCGTGGCGGGAGAGCTCGACGTGACGTTCGTGCCGCAGGGCACGCTCTGCGAGCGCGTGCGCGCGGGCGGCGCGGGCATCGGCGGGATTCTGACCCCGACGGGCCTGGGCACGCCGATCGCCGAGGGCAAGGACATAATCACCGTGGACGGCCGGCAGTATCTGCTCGAAAAGCCGCTACGGGGCGACGTCGCGCTGATTCACGCGTGGAAGGCCGACAAAAT
Source organism: Oscillospiraceae bacterium (assembly GCA_031261245.1). Classification (GTDB taxonomy): domain Bacteria; phylum Bacillota; class Clostridia; order Oscillospirales; family Oscillospiraceae; genus JAIRRO01. The sequence continues at coordinate 3,652 of JAISKU010000201.1, forward strand.
GGGCAACGTGGTCTACCACCGCACGGCGCGCAACTTCAACCAGATATGGGCCACGGCCGCGGACTGGGTAATCGTCGAGGCTGAGGAGATCGTCGAGGTCGGCGAGCTCGACCCCGACCTGATAATGACGCCCGGCGCGCTCGTCGATCAGATTGTTGACCTCGGAGGTGTGGAATAATGTCCGAAACACAAAATATCTCGGGGCGCGACCTGATCGCCTACAGAACCGCGCGCTTTTTTGAGGACGGCGACCTCGTGAACCTCGGAATCGGTATGCCGACGAAGTGCCTCGACTTCCTGCCCGAGGGAATCGACGTGTGGATCGACACGGAGAACGGCGCGATAGGCCTCGCGGGGCCTCCCGCCGAGGATGAGTGGACTGATCCCGACGTCGTGGACGCCGCCGGAAACGTCTCAAAGCTGCGCGTGGGCGGCTGCTGCTTCGACAGCTTCACGTCGTTCGGCTACATTCGCGGCGGACACGTCGCGGCGACGGTGCTCGGCGCGTACGAGGTCGATCAGGAGGGCAATCTCGCCAACTGGATGGTGCCCGGTAAGACGGCCGCCGGCATGGGCGGCGCGATGGACCTCGTTGCGGGCGCGAAAAAGGTGCTCATCATGACGGAGCACTGCGACAAGAAGGGCAACCCGAAAATTCTGAAGAAATGCACGCTTCCCCTCACCGCTGCAAACGAGGTGGACTACATCATCACGGAGCTGTGCGTCTTACACAAGACCACCGCGGGGCTCGTGCTCGAGGAGCTCGCGCCCGGCGTGACGAAGGAGGAGGTCATCTCCAAGACAGGCGCGGAGCTGATAATCCCCCCGGAGGAGATCGGGAGCATGATATAGCGGCAATTAAACGCAAGAGAGGGAGATAGTGTGAATATTCAGTTGATTATAATTCTGCTGTACATCGCCGCAACGGTCGTCATCGGCGTTCTCTCAATGAAGAGGTCGAAGACCTCCGATTCGTTCCACGGAGCGGAGCTTGGCATTTTCGCCATTGTGGCGGCCTCGACCGGCGAGTGGCTCGGCGGGACGGCGACGACGGGAGTGTCGGAGTACGGCTTTGATTTTGGTCTTTCCGGCGCGTGGTACACGATAGCGAACGGTATCGGGGTCATGTTCCTCGCGCTGTGCTTCGCGAAGCTGTACCGCAGTCTGAATTCGGTCACGGTACCCGGTATCATTGAGAAGTTTTTCGGCGTCAAGGCGAGGACGGTTTCGAGCATACTGCTGACTATCGTAATGCTCGCCGTCGGGCTGTCGCAGATGCTCGCGGCGGGCAAGCTCGGGGAGACGCTGCTCGGCGTCCCGTTCACCGCGACGGTCATCGTGTTCGCGATAGCGTTTATCATCTACACGCTCTGCGGCGGCATGGAGGCCGTCGCGTCCACGGCAAAAATGCACCTGTTCGCCATGTACGGCGGCGTAATAATAGGGCTGATCTTCGCGGTCGCGAAGCTCGGCGGCGTGGGCTCGTTCATGTCCGCGCTCGACAGCTCGAACATCTCCGAGGCGACGAAGAGCGCGCTCGCGTCCGCGAACACGCAGGTCGCCGCGACAACCTCGCACGACTACTTCAACATGTTCAAAATCGGGATGCCCAAGGTGTCGTCGTGGATTCTCGCGTCGCTGCTCGGCGCGTGCACCGCGCAGGCGGGAATTCAGCCCGTCCTCGCGGCAAAGAGCGTCGGCGACGCCCGCAAGGCCTGCATAATCACGGCGTTTGTCGCGGCTCCGTTCGGCGTTCTGACCGCGCTGCTCGGCATGGCGGCAAAGGCGATGTTCAACAACGGCACGCTGCTGTACACAGACAAGGCGGAGACGCTTCTCGTCAACGGCAAGACCGCGCTGCCGACGCTTATGATGAATATTCACTCGAACGCTCTTGTCAGCGGCGTAATCGGCGGCGTCGTGCTCGCGTCGATTCTCGCGGCGATCATCTCCACCGTCTCGCCGATTATTCTCTCGGCGGGGACGATGGTGACGAAGGATCTCTATCAGCGCGTCCTCAAGCCGGACGCGACGGATAAGCAGGTGCTGTTCATGTCGCGCGTCACCACGGCGATATCGGGCATAATCTGCGCCGTCGCCGCGATCGCGCTCGTGAACCTGTCGAAGGTGCTCGACGTCGTGTACGCGGCGTACTCGCTGCGCGGCGCGATTTTCATCGTCGTGCTTTTGGGCATCTACTGGAAAAAGGCGTCCGAAAAGGGCGCGTGCTGGAGCATGGTCTGCACCGGCGTCGTCGCGATCAGCTGGGTCGCCATCAAGATGGCCACCGGCAGCTACCCGATCGCCTCGTGGCTGACGGAGACGTATGCCGCGGTCATCGTCGCGTTCGTCGCGACGGTTGTGTTCAGCTTTGTGTTTCC
>JAISKU010000034.1 GCA_031261245.1 Oscillospiraceae bacterium
GTGCTCGCGGACATGACGCCCAAAAGCGTCATCGAGGAGATAAAAATTTCCGGACTGCGCGGCCGCGGCGGCGCGGGCTTCCCCACGTGGTTCAAGTGGAACGCCGCGCTCGGCAACGACGCGGACGAGAAATACATGGTCTGCAACGCGGACGAGGGCGACCCCGGCGCGTTCATGGACCGCTCCGTGCTTGAGGGCGACCCCCACTCCCTGCTCGAGGGCATGACCGTCGGCGGCTTCGCCATCGGCGCGACGGAGGGCATCATCTACGTGCGCGCGGAGTACCCGCTCGCAATTCACCGTCTTGAGCTCGCCATTGAGCAGTCGCGCGCGCGCGGCTTTCTGGGCAAAAACATCCTCGGCAGCTCCTACAGCTTCGATATCCGCATAAAGGCGGGCGCGGGCGCGTTCGTCTGCGGGGAGGAGACGGCGCTCATCGCCTCGCTCGAGGGAGAGCGCGGAATGCCGCGCCTCAAGCCGCCGTTCCCGGCGCAAAAGGGCTACTGGCAGAAGCCGACGAACATCAACAACGTCGAGACGTTCGCGAACGTGTCGTGGATCATCGCAAACGGCGGCGCGGCGTTCGCCGCAATCGGCACCGACAAGAGTAAGGGCACGAAGGTATTCGCCCTCGCCGGCAAAATCAAAAATGGCGGGCTCGTGGAGGTTCCGATGGGAATGCCGCTGCGCGACGTCATCTTCGGCATCGGCGGCGGAATCAAAAACGACAAGGCGTTCAAGGCCGTGCAGATGGGCGGCCCGTCGGGCGGCTGTATCCCCGCGGAGCTTATCGACACTCCCGTGGACTACGAAAACATCACAAAAACCGGCGCGATCGTCGGCTCCGGCGGCATGATCATCATGGATGAGACGACCTGCATGGTCGATATGGCGCGGTACTTCCTGAACTTCACGCGCGACGAATCGTGCGGAAAGTGCTCCTATTGCCGCCTCGGCACAAAGCGTATGCTGGAGATTTTGGAGCGCATCACGCGCGGCGAGGGCAAGGAGGGCGACATCGAGCTGCTCGGGGAGCTCGCGGGGAAAATCCGCGACGGCGCGGTGTGCGGCCTCGGCCAGACCGCCCCGAACCCCGTCCTGACGACAATCCGCTACTTCCGCAACGAATTTGAGGATCACATCTACCACCACAAATGTACGGCGCACTCCTGCCGCGCGCTGCTCACGTTTGAGATTACGGACAAGTGCGTCGGCTGCACCATGTGCGCCAAAAGCTGTCCCGTCGGGGCGATCTCCGGCAGTCCGAAGGAAAAGCACGTCATCGACGCCGATAAGTGCATCAAATGCGGGAAGTGCGAGGCCTCCTGCAGGTTCAGCGCGATTTCGCGCGATTAGGGGGGCGAACAAGTGAAAAAACTCAGACTTAACATAGACGGCAGAGAGGTCATGGGCTTTCCCAAGCAGACGATTCTCGACGTCTGCCGCGAAAACGGAATTGAGATACCAACGCTCTGCTTTGATGAGCGCACGGAGGTCTACGGCGCGTGCGGACTGTGCGTGGTCGAGGTCGCGGGCAACAACAAGCTGCTGAAAGCCTGCGCCACGGAGATTGACGACGGCATGTCCGTCCTCACGAACACGCAACACGTGCGCGAGTCGCGCCGCACCAACCTTGAGCTGCTGCTCTCAAACCACACCGGCGACTGCCGCGGCCCGTGCGAGCTCAACTGTCCCGCCGGAACCGACTGTCAGGGCTACGTCGGCCTTATCGCCAACGGCGAGAATGAGGCCGCGATAGAGCTCATCAAGGAGAGAATCCCGCTGCCCGCGTCCATCGGCCGCGTGTGTCCGCACCCGTGTGAGACGGCGTGCCGCCGCGGCCTCGTCGAAAAGCCCGTCTCCATCGCGTCGCTCAAGCGCTTCGCCGCCGACCTCGACCTTGCCGAGGGCGGTTACACGCCGCAGCTCGCGCCGAGCTCCGGGCGCTCCGTCGCCGTCATCGGCGGCGGCCCCTACGGCCTCTCCGTCGCGTATTTTCTAAAACAAAAGGGCCACGACGTCACGATATTCGACGCCATGCCCAAGCTCGGCGGTATGCTGCGCTACGGAATTCCGGAGTACCGCCTGCCCAAGGAGGTGCTCGACGCCGAGATCGCGCTCATCGCGCGCATGGGCGTGCGCATGTTCACAAACACCAAAATCGGGGGCGACATCTCGCTCAACTCGCTCCGGGCGCAGCATGACGCCGTCGTCGTCGGAATCGGCGCGTGGGTCTCCACGGGCACCGGCGCCGCGGGAGAGAACCTGCCCGGCGTTTTCGGCGGAATCGACTTCCTGCGCGCCGTACAGCGCGGCGAGACCCTCAGAATCGGTGAGAGCGTCGCCATCGTCGGCGGCGGCAACACCGCGATGGACGCCTGCCGCACGGCCGTGCGCCTCGGCGCCAAGCGCGTGTACAACATCTACCGCCGCACAAAGGACGAGATGCCCGCCGACGCCGCCGAAATCGAGGAGGCCGGGGAGGAGGGCGTGATCTTCAAGAACCTCACGAACCCGCTCGAGATCACCGCCGGCCCCGACGGCCGCGCGAACGGCGTCGTGCTTCAGGTCATGCGCCTCGGAGAGCCGGACGCCTCCGGCCGCCGCGCGCCCGTCCCTGTCGAGGGCGAGACGGAGACGCTGGAAGTGTCCTCCGTCATTCTCGCAACGGGGCAGGCCGTGAATCCGGAGGGCTTTGAGGCTCTCGACCTCACGCGCAAAAAGGGCATCGTCTACGACAAAAACACGTTCATGACCTCAATCCCCGGCGTTTTCGCCGGAGGCGACTGCGGCAACGACAAGATATCCATCGCCGTCGAATCCATCGCCGACGCCATAAAATCCGCCGAGGTGATCGACGCGTATCTGCACGGCGAGGAGGTCGCGTACAAAAAACCGTACGTGCATGAGCGCGACGACGTCACCGAAAAGACCTTCGAGGACCGTGAGCGCCGGTGCAGACAGACCCTCACGGGCGCGGAGCCCGAGATTCGCCGGGAGAGCTTTCTCGAGGTGTACCGCAACGGCTTCACGCCGGAGCAGGCCGCCGACGAGGCGTCGCGCTGCCTTGAGTGCGGCTGCTGCAGCTACTTTGAGTGCAAGCTGCTCTCCTGCTCGCGCGACTACAATATCGTGCCGGAGCGCTTCGCGGGTGAGAAAACCGAGGTGGAGTTTGAGGACACGCACCCCTTCGTGGTGCGCGACCCGCACAAATGCGTGCTCTGCGGACTGTGCGTGCGCGTGTGCGACGAGGTTGTGGGCGTCGGCGCGCTCGGACTCATCGACCGCGGCTTTGACGTCGCGGTGAAGCCCGCGCTCGGCAAGCCGCTCGCCGAATCCGGCTGCGTCTCGTGCGGCATGTGCATCTCCGTGTGTCCGACGGGCGCGCTGCAACAGCGCCAGCCGCTGAAAAAGCCCGTCCCGCTGAAAACCGAAAAAACCGACACCACCTGCGCCTACTGCTCCGTCGGCTGCTCCATCAACGTGCAGTCGCACGGCAATCTGCTCGTCAAATGCACGCCAGACAAACAGGGCGTCGTGAATCAGGGCTACCTCTGCCACCGTGGGCGCTTCGGCTTCGGCACCTCGATCTCCGAGGACAGGCTGAAAACGCCGCTCGCGCGGGAGCGCGGAGAGCTCGTCCCCACCGAGATACGCGACGCGGTCATGCTCACGGCAAAGGCGCTCCTGCGCGCGCAGTCGGTCTACGGACGCGACGCCGCCGCCATCGCCATCTCCCCGCGCCTGACGAATGAGGAGATCTACGCCGCGAAATACCTCGCCGACAGCATCGGCGCGCGCACCCTGTCGTTTGAAAACGTGCCGTGCGGCCTCGCGGACGTGCTCGGCGCTGACTACTCCCCCAACACGATTGACGAGCTTCTCGCCACCGACATGATCATCGCCGTGGGCTTTGACCCCGCGGAGAACCCCGTCGTCGGCCTCACGCTCCGCCGCGCGGCGCGCCGCGAAGCGAAAATCGTCCACATCAACCCGTTCGAGGGGTACGGCGACTTCTCTTACTCCCATGAGAACATACAGACGGAAAACAGCGTTGAATTCCTGCGCGAAGTGCTCGCGGCGCTCCTCCTCGGCGGCAAAACCTCAAATCTCCCCGGCTTTGACGCGTTGCGGGACGACCTGCGCGGCGTCACGCCCTCCGACGCGGCGACGCGCCTCGCGGAGCTGTACTCCGGCGCAAAGGCCGCGATGCTGGTGTTCCAGCAGAGCGTCGCGACGCCTGAGTGCGCCACGCTTCTCGCGGATATCGCGCTCGTCTCCGGACACTTCGGCAAGGCGCGCGACGGCATTTTGCAGGTCAAGTCGAAAAGCAACTCTCAGGGGCTCGTCAACCTCGGCGTGACGGGCGGCACGGACTCGCTCGACGGCGTAAAGGCGCTGCTCATCTTCGGCGAAAACCCCTCGGAGCTGCCCGAGAGCCTCGATTTCCTCGCCGTTTGCGACACGCACCTCACCGACGCCGCGCAGCTCGCGGACGTGGTTATCCCCGGCACGGCGTTCGCCGCCACCGACGGCACGTTCACGAACACGGAGGGTCGCCTCATGCCCGTGCAGAGCATTTTGCACGACAAACGCGTTCTGACAAACTGGCAGATCGCGCAGCAGATATCGCGCGTGTTTGAAAAGGACGCCGGCTGGCGCGACGTCTCCGACCTCTCCGACGAGATGACGCGCCGCGTCAAGTGGTACTCCCCCGCCGACGTCGGTACAATCGTGTACAGCCCGGCGGCGAACCCGACGCTCCGCCCCGTGCGCGGCGGCGCGCTCACCGCCAGAAAGCCCGGCGCGGACTACCTGCGGGAGCGTATCGACGCCAAGGTCGCCGCGGCAAAATAGACAACAAAAAACGGCTGGGCGCGTGAAAATCACGCGCCCCGCCTCTCGTTTTCCCTATCTCTTGCCCTTGTCGTAAATCTCCCCCAGCGCGCGCGGCGCTCTGTTCGTGCCCGAGAAGAATATCAGCAGCAAAAGCGTCACGACGTACGGCAGAATCATAATCAAATCCGAATAGCTGCTCGGCAGGGCGAGCAGCTGCACGAGCTTGTACCCGCCGGAGCGCGCGAGCCCGAACAGCAGACACGCCCCGACAGTCGGTACTATCTTCCAGTTGCCGAAAATCAGCGCCGCAATCGCGAGGTACCCCGCGCCCACGTATATCGACGCCGAAAAATTCGCCGAGAACGAGTACGCGAACGATATCCCGCCGAGCCCGGAGAGCGCGCCGGATATCATCACCGCCAAAAACCGCGTGCGCTGCACGTTTATCCCCGCCGCGTCCACGGCGTGCGGGTTGTCGCCGCACGCGCGCAGCCTCATTCCGAAGCGCGTCCTGTACAGTGCGTACCACGCGATGATTATCACGACGAGAATCACTACCTGAAACGGGTACACGCTCTTGAAAACCGCGCCGAGAACCGGGATTTTCGACAGCCCCGGCACGTCGAAGCGCGGCGACACGCCGAGCTGAATCTTGTCCGACGGCGCCTGAAACACGCCGCTGTTAATCTCCCGCGTCAAAAACGTGGTCAGCGCCACCGCGAGAATGTTGATTACAACGCCGGAGATCACCTGGTTCGCGCGGAATTTCACGCACAGCAGACCGTGCAGCATCGCGTAAACCGCCCCGCCGACGACGGAGGCCGCCATCGCGAAGTACATCGGCGCGCTCGACGTCTCCGGGAACAGCTTTCCGAAAAACGCGACGAACAGCGCGCCGACAAACGCCCCCGCGCCGAGCAGACCCTCAAGCGCGAGGTTAGTCACGCCGGAGCGCTCGCTGTAAATTCCGCCGACGGCGATACACAGCAGCGGCATCATGAACGACAGGCCGTCGATAATCACGGTGTCCATTATTTGTCCTCCTCTCTCGCGCGGTTCACGAGATGGCGAATAAACGCCCCGCACGCCGAAAACAGCAGTATCAGCCCCGTTATCACCTGCGATATCTCGCGCTGTACGTTCATCGCCGAGCTCATGTACGTAGAGCCCCGGTCAACCGCCGTCACGAGTATCGACGCGAACAGCCCGCCTATCGGGTTGCTGTTGCCGAGAAGCGACACCGCAATCGCGTCAAACCCGACGGAGGAGAGCGCCTTCGGCGTAATCGAGTCGTAGTAGCCGAGGTAGTACGCCACCCCGGCGAGCCCCGCGAGCGCGCCGGAGAGCGTCATTGCGAGCACGATGTTCCGCCCGACCTTCACCCCGGCGTACTGCGCCGCCTTGGGGTGCGCGCCGACGGCGCGCAGCTCGAACCCCGCTCGCGTCCTGTCGAGGAAAAACTTCAGCGCAAAGGACGCCGCCACGGCGAGCACGACAATCACCGGAAAATCCGTCTTGTACCGCCCGATCTGCACACCCGACGGCACGAGGCGCGCCGCCTTGACTATCGCCTTTGAGTGCCGCGTCACCGGATCCACGAATTTCGTCAGTATAAAAAATCCTATCACGTACTGAAATATGTAGTTTATCATTATCGACGAGACGACCTCGTTTATATTAAACCTGTATTTCAGCAAGCCGATAACTCCCCCCGCAATCGCCCCCGCGGCAATCCCGATGAGAATCACGAGCGGCCGCGCGATATACCCCGGAAGCGCGCTGTAGCCGACGAGCACCGTCGCCAGAAACCCCGCGAACAGCATCTGCCCCGACACCCCGATGTTGAAAAGCCCCGCCTTGAACGCCACCGTGACGGCGAGCGCCGCGAAAATCATCGGCGTCAGCGAGGAGAGCGTCGTCATGAGGTCGGTGAAAATCCCCTTGCCCGACGAATAGCTCCCCTTCGGCAGAAATCCCGCGCCGGAGAGCAGCGCGCGAAACGCCGCCACCGGGTTTTTCCCGATTGCGAGCAGCAGAATCGCCGCCGCCGCGAGGCTCATCACCACTGCGAACACCGGCACGGTGAACGCCTGCCGCCGCTCGTCCCCGAACGCGCGGACGAGCAGCCTTGTCACGCGGCTACGCTTTTTCACTGCCTCACCCCCGTCATGTACGCGCCTACCTCGTCTATCGACAGCTCCCTTGCCGCCGCGACGCGGTTCATTCTGCCGCCGTACATCACGCCTATCGTGTCCGCGAGCGCGAGTATCTCCTCAAGCTCAAGCGACACGAGCAAAATCGCCTTTCCCGCGGCGCGCTGGTTCAAAATGTGCTCATGAATCGCGCGCGTCGCGCCGATGTCGAGCCCGCGCGTCGGCTGCACGAATATCAGCAGGCGCGAATCGAGCTCAATCTCCCGCGCGACTATCGCCTTCTGCTGATTCCCGCCCGACATGGAGCGCACGACCGTGCTATAGCCTCGCCCGCTACGTATATCGTACCGCTCGATGAGCCTGTCCGCGTACTCGGCAATCGCGCGCTCGTCGCGTATGCCGCGCCGCGAGAACGGCTCCTCATAATACCGGCGCATTGTCAAATTGTCGCCGAGCGTGAAATCGAGCAGCAGCCCCACCCCGTGGCGATCCTCGGGGACATACGATATCCCCTTTTCCATGCGCTCCCGCACGTCCGCGCGCGTCAAATCCTCGCCGCCGAGCGTCACCGCGCCGCCGGAGCTCCGCAGCAGCCCCGCTATCGCGTCCGTAAGCTCCGTCTGACCGTTCCCGTCCACGCCCGCGACGGCGAAAATCTCCCCCTCGCGCACGGAGAACGACACGCCGTCAACCTTTTTCATCCTGTCGCGGATAACGTCGAGCTTCTCGACACGCAGCACCTCCGCGCCGAACTCGTGCTCCTCCGGCGCCGCCTCCCCCGCGAGCTCGCGCCCCACCATCAGCGACGCCATCTCGTCCGTGGACGTCTCCGCGACGTCGTATACTCCGACGAGCTTTCCGCGGCTGAGTATCCCGCAGCGGTCGGCCGTCTTTTTTATCTCCTCGAGCTTGTGCGTTATCAGAATTACCGTCTTGCCCGACTCGCGCAGATTTTTCAGAATTTGCAGCAGATACTCAATCTCCTGCGGGGCGAGCATGGCCGTCGGCTCGTCAAATATCAATATCTCCGCCTCGCGGTAGAGCATTTTCAGTATCTCCACGCGCTGCCGTATCGATATCCCCACGTCCTCAATCACCGCCTCCGGCTCGACCTCGAGGCCGTACCGCCGCGACAGCTCCGCGATTTTCGCGCCCGCCGCGCGCATGTCCACATACGGCAAAAAGCCGAGCTTACGCCGCACGGGCTCCGCGCCCAATACGATGTTCTCGGCAATCGTGAAGTTTTCTACAAGCCTGAAATGCTGGTGCACCATTCCGATCGACAGTCCGGCGGCGAACGTCGGCGACGTTATGCGCACGCGCTCACCGCGTATGAATATCTCGCCCTCGTCCGGCTCGTACAGCCCGAAAAGCATACTCATAAGCGTCGATTTCCCCGCCCCGTTCTCGCCCAAAAGCGCAAAAATTTCACCCCTGCGAATTTTTAGCGAAATGTCGTCGTTCGCGACGACGCCGGGAAAGCGCTTTGTCACACCGCGCATCTCAACGATATTTTCCATATCCCGCTCCCGAAGCAAAATTATCGCGGCGGCACGCCAACGGCGCGCCGCCGCGCACTCTATTTAGTCAATCCGTATTATTTCAGGCCCGGGAAGTCCTCTACCGTTATTCCCGCCGTGAAGTTGCCCGGCGGCACGATTACGCCGGTTTTTACGAGCTCATAGGCCGACGCGAGGTTCGCGATCGTGTTCTCACTGAGCTGATTCCGCCCCTCGGCCGACACAAAACCCGTCGAGTCGGTGTCCGCGCCGAGCAGATAGTTTCCGCCCTTGAACGTCCCGGCGGCGATGTTGTCCAGCGCGCGCTCCACGTTGATGCTCATGACCTTCAGCCCCGACGTGAGGATGATGTTTCCGCCCGCGAACACGCCGTCGCTGTACTGGTCGACGTCGCAGCCGATCACCTTCACGTTTCCGTTCTCCTTCGCCGCCGTGAACACGCCGTTACCGGACGCGCCCGCCGCGACAAAGATGACGTCCGCGCCCAACGCTATCAGCTCCGTGCCGATTACCTTGCCCGTGGCCTCGTCCCCGAAGTCCTGCACGTAGTTTCCGCCGACGTTCGCGCCCGTCACGTCCTGACCGGCGCGCGCCGCGATCTCAATCACCTCGGCCGACGTGCCGAGCTTCGCGTTCGCATACGCCACGCCCGCCTCAAAGCCGAACTGGTAGTTTACGTTCGAGGGATACGCAATCCCGTTGACGACGGCGACCTTTTCGCTCTTCGTCTCAAGCGCGGCGGCGATCCCCGCGAAAAACCCGCTCTCCTGCTCCTTGAACGTCATGGCGTAGATGTTGTCGAACACCGTCTGCCCGTCAAGCTCCGACGGGTCGGAGTCAATCAGTATAAATCTCTTCTCCGGGTTCTCGACGGCGAGCGCCGACACGTCCGCGAACTGGAATCCCGGCAGCACGATCACGTCGTAGTCGGCGAGCACGCTCTCCACATCGTTCATGGAGTCCGCGATGTCGGCGGACTTCACGTCCGTGACGGTGGAGGCCGGATTATTCCTGATAAACGCCAAAATTCCGTTGTAGTTGTCCTGGTTGAACGAGCCGTCGTCTATCGACGAGCCCGAGGTGACAATTACGATCTTCAGCGCCGCGCCCTCCGGGGCTCCCGGCGCCGCAGTACCCGGAGCTTCCGACGACGGCGGGTTGTCAGGCGTCGGCGTCGATTCGCCGCCCGGCACGGGCGTCGGCGCGGGCGCGTCCTTCTTCGCACACGCGGCAACCGATACAATCAGCGCAAGCGCGAGCAACAGCGTAAGTAATCTTCTCTTCATTTGTGTCCTCCTGCAAAAGCATTTTTCGGCGTCGCGTCGCTCCGCGCGCCACTATGTATAATACCACATTTTTACGCGCTTGTCCACCCTCAATCGCCCTCGGCGTGCAGCCAGTCGTGCACCACGTCGCGCGCGGTTGCGGGCGTGACGGCGCACCGCGCCATCTTGTCAAGCAACTCGCGGGCACATCGCGAACACGCCGTAATCGCGTCGATTCTCTCCGACTCGCCGCTCGTCAGGGAGATCACCTCCACTCCGTAGCGCGCCTCAGCCACGCCCTCAATCACGGAATACATGATTGCGAGCTTCTCTCCGCGCTCCCGCTCCGCGACAGTGCCTCTTTTTTCAAAACGCCTCACACAGATACCTCCATTAGCTTTAATGGGGGTATTATCACACGGCTTTTCGCGTTTTTCCAGCGTTATTCTTCGTCAAAATTCGACATTTTTACACGACCCACAATATTTAGCGGTTTGCCGCGCAAAAGAGTAGATTTTCAATGTATTTTTTGTCGAAACAATCATCAAAATTGCGTATTCACCCGGCTATCAAACGCAGCAGCTCCGCCTCCGCCGCAACCGCGTCCGCGCGCCCTCTCGACTCGCGCATAACCGCCCCGACGAGCGCCTTCAGCGCCTTCTCCTTGCCCGCTTTGTAGTCCGCGACCGACTTCGCGTTGCTCTCAATCGCCGCGCAGCAGAGCGCCGCGAGCGCGTCGCCGTCCACGCCGGCCATGTCGGCCTCGGAGACGAACTCAAGCGCGCCTTTTCCGCTCTCGTCCATCTGCCTGTACACGTTTTTCGCCGTGTTGCGGTTGATTTTCCCCGATTCCACGAGCGTCAAAAGCTCCCTCAACCGCTCCGCCGTGACGGCCGGATTCCAGTACTCCCGCTCCGCCTCCGTCGTGATGTGCGCGAACATCGTCGTCGTCATGAACCCCGCGACAGTGCGCGGCGTGAGTCCCTCGCCCGCCGCCTCGAAATATTCCGACACCGCGCGGTACTTCGTCAACAGCTTCGCGTCCGCCTCCGACACGCCGAGCTCGTCGATATACCGCCGCAGCTTCGCCTCCGGCATCTCCGGCAGCTCCTCGCGCAGCCTGTCAATATCCGTCTGCGGCAGCTGCACCGTGATTATGTCCGGCTCCGGGAAATAGCGGTAGTCGTCCGCGTTCTCCTTGTCGCGCAGGGGCGAGGTCTCGCCCGTGTCCGCGTCGAACGCGCGCGTCTCCTGCACAATCACGCCGCCCGCGTCGAGTATTTCCGCGTGGCGGTCAAATTCGTACTCAATCGCCGCCGCGACGGCCGTGAAGCTGTTCAGATTCTTCGTCTCGCTGCGCGTTCCGTACTCCGTCTCGCCCGCGCGCCGCAGCGACAGGTTCACGTCGCAGCGCATACTCCCCTCCTGCATACGGCAGTCGGACACGCCTATCGCGCGCAGCGCCGTTTGCAGCCGCTCCATGTACTCCAAAACCTCGTCCACCGCCCGAAAATCCGGCTCCGTGACTATCTCAATCAGCGGCACGCCGCCGCGGTTGTAGTCCATGCGCACCTCGTTTCCGACGTGGACGAGCTTGCCCGCGTCCTCCTCGATGTGAATCCGCGTCAGCCCGATTCTCCGCCCGTTTGAGAGCTCCATGCCGCCCCCGACGCAAAGCGGCA
>JAISKU010000036.1 GCA_031261245.1 Oscillospiraceae bacterium
TATCGCACGGTCAGTCACGCTTGCCGTAACAAAGAGGTCAACCGCGACCAAATCGAGGAATTTGTCCTCGGAAAACTGTCAGAATATGTGTTCTCGGAACGGTACATTTCTGAAATAACAGCTGAATACAATCAGTGGCTGCGCGGACAGAACGGCGGGAACATCGCACTGACAAAGGCATACCGCTCTCAACTTCGGTCGCTGTCCGCAGATATCGACAGCACGACGAATTTGCTGATAAAGGTGCAGTCCGACGCTCTGATTGAAAAACTACAAGCGTTGGAGCAATCAAAGCGCGAACTCGAAACAAAACTCACGCAGCTTGAAAAGAAAACCTGCCGCGCAGAGGTTACGGAGGCGGAGATCATACAGGTGTTTGCGGTCATACGCGAGCTGCTGACCTCCGGTAATCTCCGCGACACAAAGCAGTTAATTGACGCGTATGTTCAAAAGATTGAAGTGTTCGCGGAAACGATAACCGTAATCTTCAACCTCTTTCCCGACATCACACTCGACACCGCCGAATTAAACACAGAAAACGACAAGGACTGCGCCGAAACGCAGTCCTTGCCTTATGCTGATGAAAATGGTGGAGCTGGCGGGAATCGAACCCGCGTCCGAAAGCCCCTCCGCGCAATTTTCTCCGGGCGCAGACGGTTATCTCACTCGGCGCAGCCGCGAGCGGCTACCCGAATCGTTCCCTCATACCCCGCAAGCCGTCACGCCGCAGGCACTCGGTAGCTTTATATTCATGGCGCGCGTCCAAGCTCAGCGCACACACGTTCTCCACTTTGTCACGCCCGGCCGGTGCGTGGACTTACCCGGCTCGGACGGGCGGCACTAAGCCGCCTGCAATTCGTAGTTGTTGTTCTTTAATTTATAAAGATGCCCATTTTAAGGATGGTAGGCGCATCCGCCCGCTTATCGCGTTTCAAGACCCCCGTCGAAACCATGACAGCCCCGAATCGCAGCACTTGCCTCGGCAAGTGCGAGATTCGCACTTCGTGCTCACGTGCGATTTACGGGCGGGAACCAGTTCCCCCCGTATGCCCCCCTCCGCTCTCCGAGGGGGTTGGAACACGTAAGTGCGGCATAAGAGTATTATATCACACTTTCCGCTTTTTGTATACCCTACGCCTTCTCCGGCTCCGGATACTCCACGCCGAACGTGTCCACCGTCGCGCTCTTGATTCTCTGCTCCTGCTCCGGCCTGTCGCCGTAGTCCGCCGGCGTGTTCGCGATCGCGTCCACGACCTCAAGCCCCTCGATAACCTTGCCGAACGCCGCGTACTCGCCGTCGAGGTGCGGCGCGTCCGCGTGCATGATGAAGAACTGGCTCCCCGCGGAGTTCTTCGGCTGCGCCCGCGCCATGGACAGCACCCCGCGCGCGTGACGCAGGTCATTTTTGAACCCGTTCGACACAAACTCGCCCTTGATGTTGTAGCCCGGCCCGCCCGTGCCGGTCCCCTGCGGGCAGCCGCCCTGAATCATGAAGCCGGGAATCACGCGGTGGAAAATCAGCCCGTCGTAGAAGCCCTTTTTGATCAGCGAGATGAAGCTGTTCACCGTGTTCGGCGCAATCTCGGGATACAGCTCCGCCTTGATAATCCCGCCGCCCTCAATCTCAAATGTCACTATCGGATTCGCCATTGTTCTTACCTCCAAAATATTTTATATTGTAGTTTTTTTGAAATATTCCTCCGCGAGTATCGCGTATTCCGCCCTGTCAATCCACTCCTTGTCCACCCGCGCCCAAAACGCCTTGACGTGCGTCGCCTCGCGTCGCATACCGTTGCGCTCCATCACGCGGTAAGAGCCGTAGTTCACCGCCGCGCACGGCGCGAAAATCCGCCGCAGCTTCAGCTCCTCAAACCCGTAGCGGATAAGCTCCCCGCCGAGCTCCGTGCCGTAGCCGCGCTTCCAATAGTCCATGTGCAGAATCCAGCCGAGCTCCGCCGTGTCGCTCGCGTCGTCCGCGTAAATCCCGCAGCTGCCGATGACCGCGCCGGTTTCGCGCAGCACGACGGCAAAATCCCGTCCCGGCTTTGTTTGTCCGATAAATCCGCGCGTCTGCTCCTCGTCGTTCGGCCCCCACGACATATACCGCGTGTTCGCGGGGTTGCTCCCCCAGCTGTACGCCGCGTCAAAATCCTCCGTCGTAAACGGCCGCAGTATAAGCCTCTCAGTGTTCAGTGTCATTCCCGATTCCTCTCCTTTATCGTCCGCGATATCTCGCGCGTGGCGTCCTTTGCCGCCGCCGCGTCGCGCTTGTCGTAGAGCTTCTTGCCCTTCGCGAGCCCGAGCTCCACCTTCACGAGCGAGTCCTTCAGATACACGGACAGCGGCACGAGCGTCAGCCCGTCCTGCTTGATTTTCGCGTACAGCCTCGCGATCTCCCGCTTGTGCATCAGCAGCCGCTTCGGCCGAAGCGGGTCGCGGTTGAAAATATTCCCCTTTTCATACGGCGAGATGTGCACGCCGCGCGCGAAGAGCTCGCCGTCCTTGACGGTGCAGAACGAATCCTTGAGGTTCACGTTCCCCGCTCTCACGGACTTGACCTCCGTGCCGAACAGCTCAATACCCGCCTCAAATTTCTCGAGGATATAGTAGTCGTGAAACGCCTTGCGGTTCGCGGCTATCTGCTTAACTCCGGTCTGCTTCGCCATGGCGCTCACACTCCTCTCCCGGGTATTACATTGTACCACACCTGTCAATCCCCCGTCTCCGCACGTTCCCCCCGTCCGTAGGGGTCGATGTCCTCATCGACCCGTCTCCCGCGGTCCGCCGTTCCCCCGTTCCCCCGTCCCCCGCCGTGGTTTTGGAACACGGGCGGTTAATAACCGCCCCTACATACGGTTCAATGATTCTCGTTGGTACGGTCGTAGGGGTCGATGTCCTCATCGACCCGTCCCCGTCCCCCGTAGGGGTCGATGTCCTCATCGACCCGTCCCCCGCGTTCCGCCGTTCCTTCCCCCGTCCCGTAGGGGCGCGCATTGCGCGTCCGCCGTTCCCCCGCGTCCGCCGTTCCCCCGCGTTCCGCACACCACGCCGTGGTTTTGGAACGCGGGCGGTTAATAACCGCCCCTACATGCGGTTCAATGGTTCTTGTTGGTACGGTCGTAGGGGCGATTACCTGTGCCCCGAGGGGTATCAATCGCCCGCCGTACCCGCGTTTTATCCCCCGCCTCCCCGCACGGGATTCCTCGTCGCTTCGCTCCTCGGAATGACATGAAACCGCCGTCCCCCCCAATCGCCCCCGCTCGGCGGGGGAGACGTCGCCGCAGGCGACAGAGGGGGCTTTCCGACAGAGGGATCCTACCCCGCCACCCCCACAGTCGCGACAAAATTAACCAGCGCGTGCAGCGCCACCGGAGCCACGAGCGACCCCGACCGCTCATAGCACCACGCGAGCGCAATCCCCGCCGGAATATACTGCGGCAGGTAGACGAGCACGCCGAGCCCCTCCCCCGTGAACATGTAGCCCCACAGGTGGTACAGCGCGAACAGCAGCGCCGACACGGCATACGCCGCAAACCGGCTCTTCCCGCGTATCGTCCCGAACAGAGCCCCGCGGAACATCGTCTCCTCCGCGATCGGCGCGAGCAGCACGGTGACGAGCATCATCGTCTGCGGATCCCGCGTGATCGTGTCGATAACCGCCGCCGAATTCGGGTTCGTGAGGTTGTCCATAAAGAGCGACATCACATACGCCACCGCCCAGTCGGCGGCAAAATACAGCACAAAGCCGAGGATCACCGCCTGCAGCGCGCGCACCGGCGCACCGCCGAAATCCCTTATCGTCGCGCGCCAGTACCTGTTTAGCGCGAGCAGGAGAAAAAGCGAGCTTATCGCGTAGTACCAGAGCTCCATGCGCGCGCCGTCGAGCTCCGCTTTCCCGAGCAGATTCAGCACGATGTACAGCGCGAGCGGCAGCAGATACGCGTGCACGGGTATATACAGCATCCCGATCACGCGCTCGTACCGCCGCATCGGAAACGCGAATTCCTCCCTGTTTTTCTTCAATCGCCCGCCCTCTTCTTCAGCTCAAAAAGCAAATTCATCGCCTCAATCGGTGTAATCGTGTCGATATCCGTCCGCCGTATCACCTCGGCGAGCTCGATCCCGCGCGTGTCCTGCATCGAGATCTGCGCCTCCTCCGGCTCCGCCGCGAAAACCTCGCCCGCGCCGAGCGTCAGACCCTCCATCACCTCGCGGGAGCGCGCCACGACGCTGCGCGGCAGACCCGCGAGGTTCGCCACGTCAATCCCGTAGCTGTCCCGCGCCCCGCCGGGCGAAATCTTCCGCAGGAAAATTAAGTCCCCGCCGCGCTTCTTCGCGGATATCGAGTAGCATTTTACCCCCTGCACCTCGCGCTCCGCCGCCGCGAGCTCGTGGTAGTGCGTCGAGAAGAGCGTTTTCGCCCTAAGCCGCGTCGCGCAGTATTCGAGTATCGCGCGCGCAATCGCCACGCCGTCATACGTCGAGGTGCCGCGCCCTATCTCGTCGAAAATCAGCAGACTGCGCGAGGTCGCGTTCTTCAGAATCTCGGCCGCCTCCGTCATCTCCACCATGAACGTCGATTTCCCCGCCGCGAGGTCGTCGGACGCGCCGATTCTCGTGAAAATCCTGTCCACCACGCCTATCACCGCGCCCGCCGCCGGCACGAACGACCCCATCTGCGCCATCAGCACAATCAGCGCCGTCTGGCGCATATACGTGGATTTTCCCGCCATGTTCGGCCCCGTGATTATCGCCGCGATGTTCTCCCGCCCGTCGAGGAACGTGTCGTTCGGCACAAACAGCGTGTCCGCCCGCGCGAGCTCGACGACCGGGTGCCGCCCCGCGCGAATATCCACAATCCCGTCGAGGTTCACCTCCGGCCGCACGTAGCCGCCGCGAGCCGCCGCCTCCGCGAGGGAGCAGTACGCGTCCAGCTCCGCGAGCCTCCGCGCAGTCTCAAGCACGCGCCCGCTCCGCTCCGCGATTGAGTCCAGAAGCGCCTTGAAAAGCTCGTACTCGAGCGCCACGGCCCGCTCCTTCGCCGTCAGCAGCTCGCTCTCGAGCCGTTTCAGCTCCGCCGTCACGAAACGCTCCGCGTTCGCGAGGGTCTGTCGCCGCTCGTACCCCTCCGGCACGTCCTCTGACTTCGAGCGCGGCATCTCAATATAGTACCCGAAAACCCGGTTGTACCCGATTTTCAGCTTTATCCCCGTCGCCTCGCGCTCGCGCCGCTCGAGCTCCGCCATCGCCCCGCCGCCGTCGCGCACGAGGCCGCGCAGACGGTCTATCTCCGCGTCGCGCCCCTCGCGAATAATCCCGCCCTCGCGCACCGAAAACGGCGGGTCGCCGTCTATCGTGTCCGCGATCTCCGCGCGGATGTCCTCAAGCCTGTCAAATCCGCGCAGCTCGACGAGCGCCGCCGCCTCAAACGCCGCGAGGTTCTCACCGAGCGCCTCAAACTCCCCCGCGGAGCCCGCGAGCGACAGCAGATCCCGCGCCGTCGCCGTGCCGTATATTATCTTCCCCGACAGCCGCTCTATATCCCCCACGCCGCGCAGCGCCTCCGTCAGCTCACCGCGCAGCACGGTCTCGCGCGCGAGCTCACCGACCGCGTCCTGCCGCCGCCGTATCGCCGTCGGGGACAGCAGCGGTCGCGTCACCCAGCCGCGCAGCAGCCGCCGCCCCATCGCGGTCTTTGTGTGGTCTAAAACCCACAGCAAACTCCCCTTTTTCTCCCCCGTCGAGCTCGACGCTATCAGCTCAAGCCCGCGAATCGCATTCAGATCGAGCTCCATATACCCCGCCGCGCTCTTGGAAAACCGCAAATGCGCCGCCGGGGTCCGCCGCGTGTCGCCGACGTAGCCGAGAAGCGCGCCCGTGGCGATCGCCTCCGGCGAGCCGGGTAAAAGCCCCGTCTCGTGCTCCGCGTCCGCCCCGAACCTGTCGCGCAGCGCGTTCTCCGCGTACCCCTCGCGGAACCGCGCCTCCTCCGACTGCGTGAAGCAGTTTAGCTGCGAGGTCAGAAAGTCGAGCATCGCGCCGTCGTGCGCCGCCCGCCCGCCGAGTATCGCCTCGCGCGGCGATATGACGGAAAGCTCGTTGCGCACCTTCTGCGGATTGTCGCCCTCGAGCGGCGTGACGGTCATCTCACCGGTCGAGATATCGGCGTAGCATATCGCCGCGCCGTCGTCGGAGACGTACACCGCCGCGAGATAGTTCGGTTTCCCCTCGTCGAGCATACTCGGCTCCGTCACCGTTCCCGGCGTCACGACGCGTATGATGTCGCGGTCAACGAGCCCTTTCGCCGTCGCCGGATCCTCAAGCTGCTCGCACACCGCGACCTTGTAGCCGCGCGCGACAAGCCGCGCGATGTACGCCTCGGAGCTGTGGTACGGCACTCCGCACATCGGAATCCGCTCCTCCGGGTTCTCCACCGCGCGGTCGCGCGTGGTAAGCGTCAAATCGAGCTCGCGCGAGGCGGTAATCGCGTCCTCGCCGAACATCTCATAAAAATCGCCGAGCCTGAAGAAGAGCAGACAGTCGGGATTTTTCGCCTTTATCTCCCTGTATTGCCGCATCATCGGCGTGTTATCCGGCATGTTACCACCATTTCCATCGCATAAATTTTTTCTGATTATACCACGCCCGCGCGGCGCAGGCAAGACCGCTTTGCGAAAGAAAAGACAAAAAATCATAAAAAAACACAAAAAATGCTTGTCAGTATATGCACCGCATGTTATAATAATTCGCTATCTAAGGTAAAACATAGTGAAATGAAAAAAATAAATGGGAGTGACTAACGGTGCCAAAGAAATACGTCTACCTCTTTTCAGAGGGCAATGAAAGTATGCGCAACCTGCTCGGCGGCAAAGGGGCGAACCTCGCCGAGATGACAAATCTCGGTATGCCCGTCCCGAACGGCTTCACCATCACGACGGAGGCCTGCACGCGCTACTACGACGACGGCGAGAAAATCGCGCCGGAGATCGAGGAGGAGATTCTGCGCTACCTCGACGAGCTGGAGCGCATAACGGGCAAAAAATTCGGTGACGAGGAAAATCCGCTCCTCGTGTCCGTGCGCTCGGGCGCGCGCGCGAGTATGCCCGGCATGATGGACACGATTCTCAACCTCGGACTAAGTGAGCGCGTCACGGCCGTAATGGCCCAAAAATCCGGTAACCCGCGCTGGGCCTACGACTGCTACAGACGCTTCATACAGATGTACTCCGACGTGGTCATGGAGGTCGGCAAGGAGTATTTTGAGGCGCTCATCGCCGCGATGAAGCTCTCGCGCGGGGTGGAGCAGGACGTCGATCTCACCGCCGACGACCTCAAGGAGCTCGCGGGTCAGTTCAAGGCGGAGTACAAGGCCAAAACCGGCTCGGACTTCCCGACGGAGCCGAAGGACCAGCTCCTCGGCGCGGTGCGCGCCGTGTTCCGCAGCTGGAACAACAGCCGCGCCATCGTCTACCGCCGTGAGAACGACATTCCCGGCTCGTGGGGCACCGCCGTCAACGTACAGTCCATGGTGTTCGGCAACATGTCGGAGAGCTCCGGAACAGGCGTCGCGTTCACCCGCGACCCCGCGACGGGCGCGCGCAAGCTGTACGGCGACTATCTGCAAAACGCGCAGGGCGAGGACGTCGTCGCCGGAATCAGAACGCCGCAGCCCATCGACCAGCTCGGCGAGATCATGCCCGACGTGTACAAGGAATTCGTCGCCATCGCGGACAAGCTTGAGCAGCATTACAGAGACATGCAGGACATGGAGTTCACGATTGAAAACGGCAAATTATTCATGCTTCAGACGCGCAACGGCAAGCGCACGCCGTTCGCGGCGCTCAAAATCGCCGTCGCGCTTGTAAATGAGGGCATGTGCACCAAGGAGGAGGCGCTGCTGAAGATTGAGGCGCGCGCACTCGACGCGCTGCTGCACCCGATTTTCGAGGAGAAGGCGCTCAAGGCCGCAAAACCCATCGGCAAGGGCATCGACGCGTCGCCCGGCGCGGCCACCGGCCACGTGTACTTCACCGCGGAGGACGCCGTGGCGCACGCGCCTGACGGCCCCGTGCTGCTCGTGCGCACCCAGACGTCGCCGGAGGATCTCGCCGGCATGTACGTGGCGCAGGGCATACTCACCGCCGTCGGCGGCAAGGCGTCCCACGCGGCCGTCGTCGCGCGCGGCGCCGGAATCTGCTGCGTCGTCGGCTGCAACGACCTGATCATACGCGAGTCGGAGCGCAACCTGTACATCAACGGCGTGACAGTGCGCGAGGGCGAGTTCATGTCCATCGACGGCTCCACCGGAAACGTCTACATCGGCACAATCCCGACAGTGGACGCGAGCATAAGCGACGATTTTTCAATCATCATGGGCTGGGCGGACGAGGTTCGCCGCCTGAAGATCCGCACGAACGCCGACACGCCGCACGACGCGGAGGTCGCGCTGAAATTCGGCGCGGAGGGCATCGGCCTCACCCGCACGGAGCACATGTTCTTTGACGACGACCGCATCCCCGCCATACGCGAGATGATCGTCTCCAAAACCGCGGAGCAGCGCAAGGTCGCGCTCGCGAAAATCCTGCCGTTCCAGCGCGACGACTTTATCGGCATCTTCCGCGTCATGCGTGAGAAGCCCGTCACAATCCGCCTGCTCGACCCCCCGCTGCACGAATTCCTGCCGACAAAGGAGGAGGATATCCGCGCGCTGGCCGTGGAGATGAGCCCCCTGTATGACGGCCTGCGGAAAACCCTGACCGACAATGGTCTGCTTGTATCCAACGATGTGTGGGAGAGGCTGCTGTACGAGAATTTGAATGCCACTATCGACTCCCTGCATGAGGAGAACCCGATGATGGGCCACCGCGGGTGCCGGCTCGACGTGTCGTACCCCGAAATCGCGGAAATGCAGTCCCGCGCGATAATCGAGGCGGCTATCGCCGTGAAAAAAGAGACGGGTATCGACATCGTACCGGAGATCATGATCCCGCTCGTCTGCGAGCTCAAGGAGCTCAAGTACGTCAAAAACCTCGTCACCGGCACGGCCGACGCGATCATCGCGGAGAGCGGCGTCGATCTGAAATACCACGTCGGCACGATGATAGAGATTCCGCGCGCCGCGCTGCTCGCGGACGAGATCGCGACGGAGGCGGAGTTCTTCAGCTTCGGCACGAACGACCTCACGCAGATGACGTTCGGCTTCTCGCGTGACGACGCCGGAAAATTCCTGCCGGAGTATTACGACAAGAAGATTCTGGAGTCCGACCCGTTCCAGCGCCTTGACCAGTCCGGCGTCGGCAAGCTCGTGGAGCTCGGCGTGTCCCTCGGCCGCTCCGTGCGCCCCGACCTGAAGGTCGGCATCTGCGGAGAGCACGGCGGCGACCCGTCCTCCGTGGAATTCTGCCACCGCACGGGGCTCGACTACGTGTCCTGCTCGCCGTTCCGCGTCCCCATCGCAAAGCTCGCCGCCGCGCAGGCCGCCATCAAATCCAAATAATCACCCACAACACAAAAAAAGAGAGGACGCACGGCGTCCTCTCTTTTTTCCTGCCCTCACTCACACGCGAAGTCGCGCAGCCCCTCCTCGAAGTTCACCCCGAAGCGGATATCCGTCCCCGCCTCAAGCGTCCGCCGCGCCGCGTCGGCCGTAAAATCCGCCGCCCGTTGCAGCGCCGCCTGCGGCGCTTTCCCGAGCACGAGCCCCGCGACAAGCGCCGACGCGAACACGTCGCCCGTCCCGTGATAGCTGCCCTGCACACGCTTTGAGAACGCGTAATCTATCTTTTTTGTCCGCGCGTCTATCACCGCCGCGCCGAGCTGCTCCTCATCGAAAAACACGCCCGTCAGAACCGCCAGCTTCGCCGGAAGCTCCGCCAGTCTGTACATCATCTCCTCGATGTACCCCCGCGTGTACGGCCCGTCGCGGTACTCCTCGCCGAGCATGAGCGCCGCCTCCGTCAGATTCGGCACAATCACGTCCGCCCCCTCGCAGAGCTTGCGCATCCCCGCCGGAAAACCGGCGTCAAACGTGGGGTACAGCTTGCCGTTGTCGGCCATCACAGGATCGACGACGATAAGCGCGCCCTGCTTTTTCATCTCCGCGAATATCTCCGACACGATCTCAAGCTGCTCGGGAGAGCCGAGAAAGCCGGAGTATCCCGCGTCGAATTTCAGCCCGATATCCCTCCAGTGCCGGAAAATCGGCAGCACATCCTCCGTCAGATCGCGGTACGTGTACCCCGTGAACCCGCCCGTGTGCGTTGAGAGCACGGCCGTCGGTATGACGGCCGTCTCAATCCCCGCCGCCGAGAGTATCGGAAGCGCCACGGTCAGAGAGCATTTCCCGAAACAGGAGATGTCGTGTATTGCGGCCACGCGCGGCTGTCTTTTCATTTTGTCGGCTCCTTCTTTGCCGCAACCGGCAGTGTGTGCGGGTGCGCGAACTCCACGTGCGCGTACTTAAAGTGCTTCCAGACCTCAAGCGTGATGTCGCTCTTCATCTTATACGACGCGGAGGAGCTCTCCGCCCACACCCACACCTTCAGGACGATGCCGAGCGTCTCCAGACGGTTTATAAGCACCTGCACGGGCTCCTTGCCCGCGCGCCTGTCCTCCTCCGCCTTCGCGTCGTCGTACTGCGGGTGGCGCATTATCGCGTTGCGCACGACCTGCATGGCGACCTCGAGGTCGGAATCATACGTCACCGTGAACTCCAGCGGCATACATATCTTGCTGTCGCCGTAGTTTGAGTTCTCAATCGCCGCCTTGTTCATGTTGGAGTTGGGGATAAAAAGCCGCCTGTTCTCAAACGTCCGTATAACCGTGTGGCGCAGCGTGATCTCCTCGACCACGCCGATCTGGTTTATGCCGATGTGCCGCACGATATCCCCGATTTTGAACGGACTCGTCAGAATTATAATCACGCCGGAGCACAGATTCCCTATCGGCTCCTGGCACGCGATGGACAGCACCACCGCGACGACGCCGGAGCTCGCCAAAAGCGTACTCAGCGCGTTTTTCGCGCTCCCGGAGACTACCGCCATAAGCGCGGCGGCGTACAGCAGCGCGAGCAGCACGTATTTCAAAAACCGCACAAAGCCGAACGTCTGCCCGCGCATCCGCCGCTTCTTCTCCACCCGCTTGAACACGGCGGTCACGACCTTCGCGAGCACGGCGGTCAGCACCACGACTATCGCGATGCGTATCGCGGTGTTCGCCGCGGTCGCCTTGTCGGCGCCGAGGAGGTCAAGAAGTCTGTCCATAAAGCCCACTGAACGCACCTCCCTTGGATGTAAAAACTTATTATATCATGTTTTACTATGCAATCAACTTCGTGAATATCCACAAATTTTCACGCGTTTCTCGCGAAATCCGGGCGCGTTTTTGTGCGATATCCATAAAATTTACAAAATCGCAATAATTTATGTTTCTTTTTGTAACCAAAGTGCGTATAATGGCTACAGCAAAATACATTTCGGTTACATTATTGTCACTATTCAAATCGCATCCGCTGTAAGCGGGAAAGGAACTCACATGAAAAACCACATAAAACGAAGAATCATCTCGCTGCTTATCGCGGCGCTCACCCTCGGGGGCGCGCTCACCGCGACGGCGGCGGCGCCCGGCGAGAACCGCATCACCGTGCTCGTCACGGGAAGCGCGACGCCGCAGGCGTTCTACGGAAACCTGCGCGACGGCGTGACCTACGTGTCCGTCAGGACGTTCTCCGCGGCGCTGGACGCCACGAACGTACTCGCGGGCGGCGACGCCGTCTCGGTGTTCGCCCCGGGGCTTGAACTCACCGCGCGGGCGGGGGACAAGTACCTCAAGGCAAACGGCCACTACATCTTCGTACCCGGGGAGTGTACCCTCGAGGGCGGGGAGATATGCGCCCCCGTGCGAATTCTCGCGCAGGCCTTCGGCGCGCGCGTGGACTGGAACCAGCCGTTCAAAACCGTGCTCGTCGCGGCGGGCAAGGCTCCGATATCGCCCATAGAGGACTCCTTCACGAAGGACGACCTGCTGTGGATGGCGCGCATAATCGCCGCCGAGGCGCGGGGAGAGAGCTTTGACGGCAAGCTCGCCGTCGGCAACGTGATAATGAACCGCGTCGCCTCGCCCTACTTCCCCGACACGGTGTACGACGTCATATTCGACAGGCGCTCCGGCGTCCAGTTCACGCCCACCTCCAACGGCGCGGTGTTCAACGACCCGCCGGAGGAGTGCGTCGCGGCGGCGGAGCTCGCCCTCGGCGGCGCGAACGTCGTCGGCGACTGTCTCTACTTCGCCGCGACGACGAGGTGCTGGGCGGGCAACAACCGCGACTACTACGGCGCGATAGGAGGGCACTACTTCTACCTGTAATTTGCGTTTGCCTTTTCCCCGTCCCCGGTGTATACTCAGGACATGAAACGACGATTTTTGCAGCTCATCCCCCCTGCCGCGCTCATCGCGGCGTTCTACATACTCTGTCGCAACACGCGCGTCATGGACTTCGCGGCGCGGCGCGTGGGCGGCGCATGGCGGCTCCTCCTCGGCACGATTACGGGCTATCTGCCCCTCTCGCTGTATGAGGTCGGCGGCACCGCGCTCGCGCTCGCGATTATCGCCCTCCTCGTCCTCGCGATCATCGCGCTCCTGCGGCGGCGCAACCGCGCGGCGGCCTTCGGCCGCATCGTCGCCCTCCTCGTCGTCGCGGCCTACGGCTTCTCGGCGTTCCTGTGGTTTTGGTGCTCGGCGTATTTCGCGCCGCCCGTGTACTACGGCGCACTCGACGGCCGCGGCGTCACGGTGGAGGAGCTGGAGCGCGCCGCCGTAATCCTCCGCGACGGGGCGAACGCCCTCGCGCCGGCGCTCCCGCGCGACGCGGACGGCCATCTGATCCTCGACCTCGACGAGGTTATCGCGGACTCCCGCGACGTGTTCGACGGGCTCACAATCGAATTCCCGCGCCTGTCCGGCTCCCGCGCGAAGCCGAAAAAAATGCTCTACTCGGAGGTCATGAAGCGCACCGGCTTCACCGGCGTCTACTTCGCCCTGACGGGCGAGGCGAACATCAGTAAAAACTCCCCGCCCGCAATGCTCCCCGTCACCGTCGCGCATGAGCTCGCGCACTCGCGCGGCGTGGCCGCGGAGGACGCCGCGAACTTCTTCGGCGTCGCCGCCTGCCTCACGTCGGGGCTGCCGCTTTTTGAGTATTCCGGATACCTCGACGGCCTCATCTACACCGTCAACGCGCTGGGCCGCGTGCACGAGACGTACAACTTCACCTCCGGCTACTCGGAGCTCGTGCGCCGGGATTTGAACGACGTCCGCGACTACTGGGCGCGCGTGGACGAGCAGAACGCGAACAGCCCCGTCGTCGCCGCGATGGCGGAGGTCGTGAACGACACCTACGACGGCTACCTGCGCGCGAACAATCAGGAGAGCGGCATGGCCACCTACGGTGAGTGCGTCGATCTCCTCGTGGAGTGGCTCTGCCGGAAATACTGAGGCAAACAAAAAACGGCGGGGGCTTCCCCCCGCCGTTTCTCTCATCTGTCCGTAAGCGACACATACGCCTTTTTCGGCGCCACGCTCTTGTACGCCGGCCGGATAATCCGCCCGCCGGAGACTATCTCCTCAAGTATGTGCGCGCTCCACCCCGCGACGCGCGATATCGCGAAAATCGGCGTGAAAAGCTCCCGCGGCAGGCCGAGCATCTCGTACACAAACCCCGAATAGAAGTCGATGTTCGCCGACACGCCCTTGTACATGCGCCGCTCCGCCGAAATAAGCTGCGGGGCGAGCCTCGCGATCGCCGCGTAGAGCGCGTACTCCTCCTCGCGCCCCTTGTCGCGCGACAAACTCTGCACAAACCCCTCAAAAACCCTCGCGCGCGGATCCGACAGCGAGTATATCGCGTGTCCTATCCCGTATATCAGGCCGGAGCGGTCGAACGCCTCCTTGTGCAGAATCTTCCGCAGGAAGTCCGCGAGCTCGCCCTCGTCGCCCCAGTTTTTGACGTTCGCCTTCACGTCGTCCATCATCGCCATCACGCGGTTGTTCGCGCCGCCGTGCTTCGGCCCCTTCAGACTGCCGAGCGCCGCCGCCATCGCCGAGTACGTGTCCGTCCCGCTCGAGCTTACCACATGCGCCGTGAACGCGGAGTTGTTCCCGCCGCCGTGCTCCGCGTGCAGCACGAGCGCGAGGTCGAGCACGCGCGCCTCAAGCGCCGTGTAGCTTCGGTCGGGCCGCAAAAGGTACAGAAGATTCTCCGCCGTGGACAGCTTGGGCTCCGGCCTGTGGATAAACAGGCTGTCGCCGTGCGTGAAATACCTGTATGTATTATATCCGTACGCCGCGAGAATCGGGAACTCCGCGATAAGCTGCAAGCACTGCCGAAGCACATTCGGCACGGTCGTGTCGTCCGGCTTTCCGTCGTAGTAGTAGAGCGTCAGCACACCGCGCGCGAGGCCGTTCATCATGTCGCGGCTCGGCGTTTTCATTATCGTGTCGCGCGTGAAGTTCGGCGGCAGGGAGCGGTATCCCCCCAGAATCGTCTCGAACCCGCGCAGCTCGTCCTTTTTCGGAAGCTCGCCGAAAAGCAGGAGGTACACCGTCTCCTCAAACCCGAAGCGGTCCTCCCTTATAAACCCCGCGACTATGTCCTCGACGTCAATCCCGCGGTAGTAGAGTTTCCCGTCCATGGGAATCTCCTTGCCGTCAACAATCTTCTTGGCCGTCACCTGCGAGATGTTCGTCAGTCCCGCGCAAACCCCGTTCCCGTCGAGGTCGCGCAGCCCTCTGAACACCTTCTGCTCCGCGTACAGCGTCTCCGGTATCACGTTCCCGGATATCCTCTCCGCAAGCGCGAGTATTTCGGGGGTCACGGCCGTAAAATCCACCTTTTTCGGCACCCTCATGCGCCTCCTTTCGTTCGACAGCGGCTATGGTTTTTTCATATTAACCCACAAATGTTAAAAATTCAAGCAGATTGCGCCGATAAAAATCAAATTGTTGAAAATTTTCCTCTCGTAGTATATAATACTGTGATTAACCCACAGGAGAAAAAATGAAGCAGAAAAACACCGCCACGGCCGTAAGCTCCATACTCGCTCTCACGATGCTCGGCAAGCTGCTCGGGCTGCTTCGCGACCGCCTCATGGCGACAAGCTACGGCGCGGGACTGTACGCGAACGCGTTCCTGACGGCGAGCCGCATCCCACGCGTGTTTTTTGACGCCGTGTTCGCCTCCGCGATCTCCCTGAGCTTTATCCCCGTGTTCTCCGCGGTGCATGAGCGCGACGGGCGGGCGCGCGCCCTCGGCTTCGGCGCGGAATTCACAAATCTCGCGGCTCTCGTGACGCTCGCCGTCTCCGCGCTCGGCGTGGTGTTCGCCGCGCCGCTCACGCGCCTGTTCGCCTCGGGGTACGACGCGCAGACGCTCGCGCTGGCGACCTCGCTCACCCGCATAATGTTCCCGACGGTGTTCCTCACCGGCGTCGCGTTCTCCTTCGTCGGGATTTTGCAGAGTCTGGAGTGCTTCGCCGTTCCCGCCGTCATCTCCGTCGTGTCAAACGGCATAATCATCGCGTACTACCTCACGTTGAATAACCGCTTCGGCGTCTGGGGGCTCTCCGCCGCGTTTCTCATCGGCTGGGCGGCTCAGGCGCTCGTGATGGTGCCGTCGCTCATAAAGCGCGGCTTTCGCCCCGTCCTCCGCCTCGGCGCCGGAAGCGCCGACATGCGCTCGGTAATCCGCCTCACGCTCCCCGTCATGGTCTCCGCGTGGGTACAGCCCGTGTGTCTGGCCATCGGCACGCGCTTCGCCTCGTCCCTGAACGGCGGAAGCGGCGTCACGGCGCTCGAGCTCGCGATGAATCTGTACACGATAATAATCGGCGTGTTCGTCCTCTCGGTGACGAACGTGCTCTTCCCGCGCATCTCGCGGATTGAGGCCGCCGGGGGCGACGTGCTCGCCCCGACCCGCGCCTCGCTCGGCGTTTCGCTCGCGTTCTCGCTCCTCGCGATGTGCGGCGTCATGCTGCTCGCAAAACCCGCCATCGCCATCATCTACGGCGGCGGCAAGTTTGACGATTCCGCCGTCGCGCTCACGGCCTCGGCGCTGCGCTGGTGCGCCCCGGGAATGCCCGGCTACGCCGCGACGGCCGTGCTCGGACGCGTGTACTTCGCGCGGAAAAGCGGCGCAGTGCCGCTCGTCGCCGGAATCGCCGCCATCGCCGTGAACCTCGTGCTCTGCCGCGTATTTACGGAACCGCTCGGCGTCGTCGGCATCGCCCTCGCCTCCTCTGCCGCGATAACGACAAACGCGATACTTTTGGCAATGCCGCTCATAAAAGAGGGTCTGTTACGGAGAGAGACATGCAAAAAATCATAAAATCCAGCTTAATATACCGCGCTATCGCCGCCGTCGCCGCGTTCTTCGGGCGACAGTGGCAGAAAAGCGCGCTGCTCGGCCGCTTCCTCGGCGGCGCGAAAAGCGACGGCGGCGGACTGTTCTCCGCGCCGTGGACAGGCCTGTGGGCGCTCATTCGCCGCGCGTTTCGCGCCCTGCGCCTCGACACGCTCCTGCGCGGCAGCCTGTTCACGCACCCGGAGCTCTGGTGCGCCCTCACCCTCGCGGCGGCTCCGCTCATTCCGACGATGGCCGCCGTCGCCCTCGTCTGCGTGTCGTTCGCCTCGCTCTTTCTCAAGCTCGGCACGGACGCGCACCTCGCCCCGGCGCGCCACCCGGCGATAAGATATATCCTCCTCTTCGCCCTGCTGTACGCCGCCGCGATCTTCACCTCCGTCACGGTGCGCGGAAGTCTCAAGGGCGGCGCGCTGCAAGTCCTCTTCACGCTCTTCGCCGTCGCCGTGTGCTCCGCGCTGCGTGAAAAAAAGCAGCTCGTGTGGGCGATCCGCGCGTTCGCCGTCTCGGGGCTTCTCGTGTCGTGCTACGGACTGCTGCAATACGTGCGCGGCGCAGTCGGCTCGGCGGCGTGGTTCGACTCGGAGATGTTCTCCGGCATCGGTATGCGCGTGTTCTCGACGCTCGGCAACCCGAACGTCCTCGCGGAGTACCTGCTGCTCGTGATTCCGTTCACCGCCGCGGCGGCGCTCTCCGCGAAAAAGGCGCTCGCGCGGCTCTTCTTCCTCGGCTGTCTCGCCGCGATGCTGCTGACTATGGCGCTCACGTTCGCGCGCGGCGGCTGGCTCGGGCTGATTCTCGCCGCGGCCGTGTTCCTCGTCATGCTCGACCGCCGCTTCATTCTCCTCGGCCTTGTCGGCCTCGTCGCGCTCTACTTCCTGCTGCCCGACGTGATAATCACGCGATTACTCAGCATCGGCAACCTCAAGGACGGCTCGACGTCGTACCGCCTGTCCATCTGGTTCGGCACGCTCGCCATGCTGCGCGACTTCTGGCTCGTCGGCATCGGCCCCGGCGTGGCGGCGTTCAACAAGGTCTACCCCATCTACGGTTACGGCGCCATCGCGGCTCCGCACAGCCACAATCTGTATCTTCAAATAATCTGCGACGCCGGCGTGTTCCCGCTCGTCGTTTTTGTGATTTTCCTGTTCTCATATCTGCGCTCCCTCGCCTCCGCCGTCGCGAAATCAAAGGACAGGGAGCTCAACTACTACAGAATCGCCGCCGTAAGCGCCGCGCTCGGCTTCCTGCTTCAGGGCGCGACGGACTACTCGTTCTATAACTACCGCGTCGCGCTCGCGTTCTGGGGCGTCACGGGTCTCGGCATGGCGCTCTCGCGCATATCCGAAAAAACGGAGGAAAGCAAATGATAAAGGTCGTCAACATCATCACCGATTCCAACATCGGCGGCGCGGGCGTCGTGCTGATAAACTTCATGCACCGCACCGACACCTCGAAGTTTAAGCACCTCGTCGTCGTCCCGCGCGGCTCCATGCTCACGGAGCGTCTGCGCTCGCCCGAAATCACCGTTATCGAGCTCGACGGCATTGCGGAGCGCTCGTTTTCCCCGAAGGCGCTCGGCGCGTTCCGCAAAATCTTCGCGGACTTCAAGCCCGACGTCGTCCACACCCACGCGAGCCTCGCCGCCCGCCTCGCCGCCCGCCTTTACGGCAAGTGCAAGATAATCTACACGCGCCACTGCGCCTATGAGCTGCCGCGCAGCGCGACGCGCTTCCCGAAAAAGCAAATCACCGGGGCCGTCTGCAACGCGCTCTCGGATCTGATAATCGCCATCTCCCCCTCCGCGAGCGAGAATCTCGTCGATATGGGCGTGAACCCGAAAAAAATCTTCGTCATGTTCAACGGCGTCGACCCCGTCCGCGAATTTTCCGACGAGGAGCGCGCCGCGGCGCGCCGCGCGCTCGGCGTCTCGGAGACAGACTTCGTCTGCGCGATAATCGCGCGGCTTGAGCTCGTCAAGGGACACGACTACGTCCTCGAGGCGGCGAAGCTGCTGTCGGAGCGCCCGATAAAGCTCCTCATCGCCGGAACGGGCACGCGCGAGGAGGCGCTGAAAGCCGAGGCGACCCGCCTCGGCCTGACGAACACAATATTCACCGGCTTCGTCTCTGACGTGGAGCGCATTGAGAACATCATGGACTTACAGCTCAACGCCTCCTTCGGCACGGAGACCTCCTCGCTCTCCCTGCTGGAGGGCATGAGCCTCGGAATCCCCGCCGTCGTGAGCGACTTCGGCGGCAACCCGTACCTCATCGCCAACGGGGAGAACGGCCTCGTCGTCCCGAAAAAGGACGCCGCGGCGCTCGCGGACGCGATCGCCTCGCTCATGGACGACCCGGACAGGATGCGCCGCATGTCCGCCCGCTCGCGCGAGATTTATAAGGAGCGTTTCACGCTCGAGACGATGGTCAACAACATAGAAAACGCCTACAGGAGAGTGTTAGATGAAAAGTAAATTCAAGCTCCGCCTCAATCTTTTTGATATCGTGATAATCATCCTCGCGCTCGCGGCGGGCTTCCTGCTGCTGCGTCTGAGTAACGCCGACGGCGGCGGCGGCACGGTCTTAAACCCCGGAAAACAGCTCACGGCGCGCTACACGCTTGAGCTGTCGAATCTTCCCCTCGGCACGGCGGAGCTCATCAAGCCCGGCGACAGGCTGACGGAGGTCGTCGAAAAGCGCTTCGTGGGCAGCGTCGTCTCCGTCGAGATAACGCCGTACCTCACGACCTCAAAGGACACCTACACCGGCGACTTCATCCTCACGGAGGTGCCGGAGCGCCGCAGCGCCGTCATTACGCTCGACCTGCCCGCCTCCGACACGGGAAGCGAGATAAACGCCTCCGGCTTCGTGCTGCGCGGCGGGATAAACCTGTCCGTCACCGGCCCGGGCTACGCCGGCGTCGGCCTCGTCATAAATGTAGAGAGGTGAGCCATGAAAAAACTTATTGATGAAAACGGGCGCCTTTTCGGCAAAATCAGCTTTATCGACGTCCTCGTCGTCCTCGCCGTCGCGGCGATTCTGCTCGTCTCGCTCACCAAAAACGACGTTGTGGAGCAGATCTCCGGCTCCGTACAGACCACGCCCGTGGAGTACACCGTCATCGCCAAAAATATCCGCGTGACGAACGCCGCTTTGCTGCGGGAGGGCGACTATATATGGCTGGAGAACGGCGTGCCCGCCGGCAAAATCACCGGCGTGAGGACGGAGGTCGCCACAACCCTGTCGCAGATCGCGGACGGCCGCTACGTCATCGGCAAGATTGAGAGCAAGGTGGACGCGTTTGTCACAATCCTCGCGGACTGCTCCTACTCCAACGGCCGCTACTACGCAGACAGGACGTTTGAGCTCAACGTGAATCAGGAGCAGAAGTACGTGACGAAGTACGAGGCGTTCACCGCCTCGATCACCGAAATAGTACCGGAGAGCGCGAGATGAGAATATTACTTGCGGCGATGAGCCTCGGCATAGGCGGGGCAGAGACGCACATCGCGGAGCTCGCCAAGCAGCTCGTGCGGCGCGGGCACGACGTCACCGTCGCCTCCGCCGGCGGCGTCTACGAAAACGAGATTACGCAGGCCGGCGTGAAGCACGTGTTCGCGCCGCTTTCCACGCGCGCGCCGCTCGACATGTGCAAGGCCCTGAAAATCCTCTCGCGCCTCATACGTGAGGGCGGCTTCGACGTCGTGCACGCGCACGCGCGCATCCCCGCGTTCCTGTGCGGGCTGCTGCACCGCAAATACAAATTCAACTTCATCACGACGGCGCACTGGGTTTTCGACACCCGCGGCTCCCTCAAATACCTCACAAATTGGGGAGAGCGCACCATCGCCGTCTCGGAGGACATCAAAAAATACCTGCTCGACAACTACCGCGTGGATGAGCAGAACATCTTCGTCACCGTGAACGGGATTGATACGGAGCGTTTCTCCCCCGGCGTCACGGGCAAATACGCGCGGCGCGAGCTGAAGATACCCGACGGCGCGCCCGCGCTCGTGTGCGTGTCGCGGCTCGACAGGACGCTCTCCGCGCCGACCGTCACCGTTCGCGGACTGCTGGAGGCCGCGCCCGCGCTCGCGCGGGCGATTCCCGACCTGCGTATCGTCATCGTCGGCGGCGGCGACGCGCAGGACGACTTCCGCGAGCTCGGCGCCATCGTCAACCGCGAGCTCGGCCGCGACGCCGTGATTTTCACGGGCGCGCGCACCGACGTGAATGAGCTTCTCGCGATGGCCGACCTCTTCGTCGGCGTGTCACGCGCCGCGCTGGAGGCGCTCGCGACGGGAATCCCCACCCTCCTCGCGGGCAGTGAGGGGTACCTCGGGCTGTTCACGCCCGAAAAGCTCGGCGACGCCGTGCGCACGAACTTCACCTGCCGCGGCTACGGCTCGACAGACGCGAAATCGCTCACGCGCGACATAACCGACTTCTTCGCCGGCCACGGCACCCCGGCGCACGAGGGGACCTCCGCCCGCCTCGGCGCGTTCGGGCGCGACACAGTAATAAAATCCTACTCCGTCACGCGCATGACCGACGACTGTGAGCGCGCGTACGCGAGCTTCAAAAGACCCTCCCTGCCCCACCGCCGCGTGGTGATGAGCGGGTACTACGGCTTCGGCAACGCCGGCGACGAGGCGATAATGCAGTCCGTGTACAGCAGCATCGCGGCCGCGCGCCCCGCCACGGAGATCACCGTGCTGTCAAAAAGCCCGCGCGCCACGCGTGAGAAGTACGGCTTCCGCGCCGTGGGGCGCTTCAACCCGTTCCGCGCCGTGTACGCCATCGCCCGCTCGGACGCGCTCGTGTTCGGCGGCGGAAGCCTGCTTCAGGACAGCACCTCCACGCGCTCGCTGCTCTACTATCTCGCCGTCATCAAGGCCGCGCGGTTCTTCCGCCGCCCCGTCATGATATACGCCAACGGCATCGGCCCCGTCACGCACCCGAAAAACCGGGAGCGCGTCCGCCGCGCCGTGGAGTCCGCCGCCGCCGTGACGCTGCGCGACGAAAAAAGCCGCAGTGAGCTGCGCGCTATGGGCGTCGCCCGCACCGATTTGACCGTGACGAGCGACCCCGTGTTCACCGCCGAGCTGCCCGACGAGGCGGAGAGCCGCCGCATCCTCGCCGCCGCCGGAATCGACCGCGCGCGCCCGTTTTTCGCCGTCTCCGCGCGCGACTGGGGCGACAAACCCGAATTCTTCGATGAGCTCGCGCGCTTCTGCGACCTCGCCCGCGCGGAGCTCGACCTTGACGTCGTGTTCCTGCCCATGCAGCCCAAGGGCGACCTTGAGACCTCGCGGGCTATCCTCGCCAAAATGACCTCGCCCGCCGTAATCCCGCCGTCGGAGCTCTCCCCGCGTGAGCTGATGGCGATTCTCGCCCGCGCCGAATTCGCCGTGTCCATGCGTCTGCACACGCTCATTTTCGCGGCCCGCGTCGGCACCCCGTCGCTCGGCGTCGTCGTCGACCCCAAGGTCACGGCGTATCTCGAGGCGCTCGGAATGCCGGAGCTCGGCACAATGGAGGATTTCACGGCGGAGCGCGCGCTGTTCCGCGCCATCGAGGTGTCGCAACGCCGCGCGGAGCTGTCGTCGCGCCTGCGCTCCCTCGCGGAGGAGTACGGCAACCGCGCCAAAGAGGACGCGCGAATCCTCGCGAAACTTTTGGAGGACTGACCTTGCCCGAATTTCACGTTGTATCTGAATATGTGCCCGCCGGCGACCAGCCGGAGGCTATTGACGCGCTCGTAAACGGCGTCGAGCTCGGCTTGGAGGAGCAGACGCTCCTCGGCGTCACCGGCTCCGGAAAAACCTATACCATGGCGAAAGTGATTGAGCGCCTTCAGCGCCCCACGATCATTCTTGCGCACAACAAGACGCTCGCCGCGCAGCTTTGCGCCGAGTTCAAGGAGTTCTTCCCCGACAACGCCGTGGAGTTCTTCGTCTCCTACTACGACTACTACCAGCCCGAGGCGTACATCGCCCACACTGACACGTACATCGAAAAGGACAGCTCGATAAACGACGAGATAGAGCGCCTGCGCCACTCCGCGACAAGCTCGCTGTTTGAGCGCCGCGACGTCATCGTCGTCTCCTCCGTGTCGTGCATCTACGGCCTCGGCGACCCGATAGATTACTCCTCGATGGTCATCTCGCTGCGCCCCGGAATGCAGCGCAACCGCGATGAGCTGCTCAAAAAGCTCGTCGATATCCGCTATGAGCGCAACGATATCGCGTTTGAGCGCAACAAATTCCGCGTGCGCGGCGACACGGTGGAGATTTTCCCCGTCTACTCGCACGACAGGGCTATCCGCGTCGAGTTCTTCGGCGACGAGATTGACCGCATCTCGGAGATAAACACCGTCACCGGCACGCCAACGCGCGTACTCGGCCACGTCGCGATCTACCCCGCGTCGCACTACGTCACGACGGACGAGAAAATGGAGCGCGCCGTGCGCGAAATTCAGGACGAGATGAAAGCGCGCGTCGAGTATTTTGAATCCGAGAACAAGCTCATCGAGGCGCAGCGCATACACCAGCGCACGATGTACGATCTTGAGATGATGCGTGAGCTCGGATACTGCTCCGGCGTCGAAAACTACTCGCGTATAATATCCGGCCGCGCGCCCGGCTCCGCCCCCATGACGCTTTTAGACTACTTCCCCAAAGATTTCATGATGTTCGTCGATGAGTCCCACGTCACCCTGCCGCAGGTGCGCGCCATGTACGCGGGCGACCGCGCGCGCAAGGAGAGCCTCGTCAAATACGGTTTCCGCCTCCCCTCCGCGTTCGACAACCGCCCGCTCAACTTCGAGGAGTTCACCGAGCGCGTCGGACAGGTCATCTACGTCTCCGCCACGCCGAGCGAGTATGAGCGCACGCGCTCCGCCCAGATTGCGGAGCAGATTATCCGCCCCACGGGACTTTTAGACCCCGTTATCGAGGTGCGCCCGACGGACGGCCAGATCGACGACCTCATAGGTGAGATTTCCGCCCGCGGCAAGCGCGGAGAGCGCACTCTCGTCACGACGCTCACGAAGAAAATGGCGGAGGACTTGACCTCCTACCTCACGAACAACGGCCTGCGCGTGCGCTACATGCACCACGACATCACGACTATGGAGCGTATGGAGATCATCCGCTCGCTCCGCCTCGGCGAATTCGACGCGCTCGTCGGCATCAACCTCTTACGCGAGGGGCTCGACCTCCCCGAAGTTTCTCTGATCGCCATTCTCGACGCCGACAAGGAGGGCTTCCTGCGCTCGGAGACGTCGCTGATCCAGACAATCGGCCGCGCGGCGCGCAACGTCCACGGCTCCGTCATCATGTACGCCGATACAGTGACGCGCTCCATGCGCGCCGCAATTGACGAGACGAACCGCCGCCGCGAGAAGCAGGAGAAATACAATACAGAGCACGGCGTCACGCCGACTACCATCGTCAAAAGCGTGCGTGAGCTGCTCGAGATATCCTCAAAGAACGGCGTCAAGGTCAAATCCAAGTCCGGCGTCACCATGACGGTGAAAGAGCGCGAGGCGGAGATCCGCCGCCTCGAAAAAGAGATGGCAAAGGCGTCAAAAATGCTGGAATTCGAGCTCGCCGCGCTCATGCGCGACGAGATAATCAGACTGCGGGGGGAAAAATGAGTCTTTTCACACACGCCGTTATCACGTTTCTGATATCCATGGTGCCGGTGCTGGAGCTGCGCGGCTCGCTCCTCTACGCCTACGCGGGCGGCCTGCCGCCCCTCCCCGCCGCCGTTATCGCCATCGTCGGCAACCTCGTCCCCGTGCCGTTCATAATCCTGTTCGCGCGCCGCGTGTTCGCGTGGATGAACCGCAAGAGCCCGAGGCTCGCCGCCCTCGCGGAAAAAATCGAGACACGCGCGACGAAAAAGAGCGACGCGCTGCGTCGCGGCGTCGTGCTCGGCCTGATGATCTTCGTCGCGATCCCGCTGCCCGGCACGGGCGCGTGGACGGGCGCGCTCATCGCCGCCGTGCTGAATATCCGCATGAAAACCGCCCTCCCCGCAATCGCGCTCGGCGTTATCATCGCCGGCGCGCTCGTCACCGGAATCGTGTACGGCCTGTTCGGCGCGATACTCGGGTGAGGGGCCGCGTATGAGAAACAGAATTTTCGCCGTCGCCCTCGGCGCACTGCTCGCCGCCGTGGTGTACATGTCCGCCCGCCCGGCCGACTCCTTCAAATTCAACACCTCCGCCGACGCGCTCTACCTCGCGCCGGAGGCGCAGGACGAGTTTGAGAGCAAGGCCGCGGCGTCGGAGGCGCTTCGCACCCCCGGAACGACCGATTACACCGGCCCCGTGCTCGAGACGTACACGTTCGACCTGCAACCCGGCAGCTACACCTTCACGCTCTACGCCTCCGCCGACGCGGGAAGCGGCGTCTTTGAGCTGTACAGCCCCCGCTACGCCAACGACGACAACACGCCGAACCGCGTCCTCGTCTCCGCCCCGATAGAGCAGGGGTACGAGGCGACGGCGCTCACCCTCAAAACAGCCGAGGTCGTGCGCGGCGCGCGCCTGCGCATAGTTCGCACCGACGTCAAGGGGTCTATTGAGCCGTATTCAATCTCCGGCGACGGCGGCGCGGCGTACTCCGACGCGCTCACGCTCGCCGTCCTCACCGCGCTCTTCACCATCTGGGCCGTGTCCTACTATCACCGCCGCCGCGAGGAGCTGCGCCGTGGCGAATTCGGGGCCTCCGCCGCCGCGCTCTGCTGCATCCTCACCGCCGTCATCTCCACCGCGCCCATCGCGCGCTACGCCCTCGTGAACGGCCACGACCTCGTGTTCCACCTCACACGCATTGAGGGCGTGTATGAGGGGCTTCTCTCCGGCCAGTTCCCCGTGCGCCTCAACCCCACGTTCCTCAACGGCTACGGCTACGCCGACGCGATAATGTACCCGACGCTCTTCCTGTACTTCCCCGCCGCGCTGCGTCTGCT
>JAISKU010000050.1 GCA_031261245.1 Oscillospiraceae bacterium
CGCAGGCGTTCACGGCGGAGCTCATCAAGGCCGCCATCACCGACGCGCTGCGCAAAAACCAAAACCCGACGGACGACTGCGCCGCTGTCGAGGCTATCGGCGCGACCGTCCACCTCACGGCGGGCTCCTATGAGAACATAAAGCTCACGACTCTGGAGGACGTGCTGCTCGCCGAGGCAATTCTGAAGGGGCGCGCACTATGAGAATCGGCTTCGGATATGACGCGCACAGGCTCGCGCCCGGCCGCCCGCTCATACTCTGCGGTGTAAACGTGCCGTCCGATTTCGGCCCGGAGGGGCATTCCGACGCCGACGCGCCGCTCCACGCCCTCGCCGACGCGCTTCTCGGCGCGGCGGCGCTCGGCGATATCGGCGCGCACTTCCCGGACACCGACTGGCGGTGGCGCGGCGCGGACAGCCGCGTAATCCTCGGGGAGACGTACAACCTCGTCCGTCTCGCGGGCTACGCCCTCTCAAACGCCGATATCACAATCGTGCTCCAGCGGCCCAAAATCGCGGACTACATAGAGCGTATGCGCAAAAGCGTCGCCGACACGCTCGGCTGCGACGCCGGACAGATAAGCGTCAAGGCCACGACCGAGGAGAGCATGGGCTTTACGGGCTCGGGCGAGGGGATATCGGCTTACGCCGTGGTATTATTGGAGGGTTTGCAATGACAGGTTCTTGTGTGTTCGCGCAATCGGGTGGCCCGACCGCCGTAATCAACTCAAGCGCCTACGGGGTAATCAAAACGGCGCTCGACGCCGGGTGTATAACCCGGGTGTACGGCGCCGCTAACGGAATTATCGGTGTTCTGGGCGGAAAACTGTACGACATGGCCGCCGAGGATCCGTACGAGCTCTCCCTGCTGGCGCACACGCCGTCGTCGGAGCTCGGCTCCTGCCGGTACAAGCTCAAGCCATACGAGCAGGACGACCGCGACTACATAAAAATCCTCGACGTCTTCAAGCGCCGCGACGTGCGCTACTTCTTCTACAACGGCGGCAACGACTCAATGGACACGTGCGCGAAGATAAGCCGCTACTTCAACTCCGTCGGGTACGAGTGTCGCGTCATCGGCATACCCAAGACTATCGACAACGACCTGTGCGGCACCGACCACTCACCGGGCTACGGCTCC
Organism: Oscillospiraceae bacterium; assembly: GCA_031261245.1. Taxonomy (GTDB): domain Bacteria; phylum Bacillota; class Clostridia; order Oscillospirales; family Oscillospiraceae; genus JAIRRO01. The sequence continues at coordinate 1,141 of JAISKU010000050.1, forward strand.
GCCGCGAAGTACATCGCGACCTCCGTCGCCGAGGTCTACAAGGACAACTACGTGTACGACACCGGCTCCGTCACGATTGTCGAGACGATGGGCCGCCACGCGGGCTGGCTCGCGGGCTCGGCCGCACTCGCGGAGCTCTCCGGCGCCGCCCCCGACCTGATCTATCTGCCCGAGGTCGCGTTCGACATGGACCGGTTCATCTACGACGTAAAATCCGTGTACAACGACAGGCAAAAATGCCTCGTCGCGGTGTCCGAGGGCATCTGCTACAGCGACGGGAGCTTCGTCTCGGAGGCCGACGTGTCGGCTACCGACGGCTTCAAGCACGCGCAGCTCGGCGGCCTCGCCGCCGTCCTGTCCGGCATCGTGAAGCAGCGCATCGGCATAAAGGTTCGCGGCATTGAGCTCAGTCTGCTCCAGCGCTGCGGGGCGCACCTCGCCTCGAAAACCGACGTCGAGGAGGCGTTCGGCGCCGGAGTGTTCGCCGTGGAGCGCGCGCTTGATGGCGCTTCCGGGAAAATGGTCTCCCTGCGCCGCGCGCCTGGGCGCTACGGGTGCGAATTCGCGCTCGAGCCGCTCGAAACCGCCGCCAACAACGAAAAAAAGGTTCCGCGCGAGTGGATAAACGCCGACGGCAACTACGTGACGCGCGAGTTTCTCGACTACGCGCTCCCGCTCATTCAGGGCGAGTGCGCGCGCGTCACGGAAAACGGCCTCCCCCGCTTCGCGCGGCTGAAAAAAGTGCTCGTATAGCAGCCTAATGCGACGACCTGCGCGCCTGCTCCGCGTTATCCAGCACGCAGTCCACAGCCAGCGCGACGCACAGGCACAGCAACTCGTTATTCGTATCCGCGATGTCGAGCTCATACGTGTCGCCCCACGTCAGCCACCGCTTGGAAAGCTGCATCACGACGCGCCCGCCGTCTGACAGCGTGTACTCATGCGCCCAGAAGTCGCCCTGAAGCGTCCACGGCAGCCCGTTAAACCGGAACCTCGGCTTCAAAAGCGTAAATTCCTTTACGATCTCAATCGTCCCGCCGCCTATCTCGATGTAGTATTTCGGCAGCAGCGCAAGCAGCTTCTGCCTGATGAACGCGACCTCGCGCCCGGCGGAATCAAATACGTGCAGCTTTTTCCCGAGCGCGAAAATCTCCCCCTCGACGTAGTACCTGTCGTCGCCGCGCTCATCCTTGATGTGAAATTTGTCTCTCCATGAGAACACCTGTTGCCTCATATACAGATTCATGAATTACCCCGCCCTTTCTTATTGCGGATAAAGCAAGGCCGTCCTCCCGGACGGCTTTGCTGTTTTATCCGTTATTCTCCGTCTGTCGCCGGCTCGTCGCTCTCCGCCTCGACCTCCGGCGCCTCAACCTCCGGCGCCTCGACCTCGGGTTCCTCGACCTCGGGTTCCTCGGCCTCCGGCTCCTCCGGATTGTCTGTGTCGTACACGAGCTCGTCCGGCTCGTCGCGGCGACCCGTGTCAAGCAGCGCCTTGATGGACAGCGACACCTTCTGCTTCTCGTTGTCGATGTCCGTGATCTTCACGTCCACCGTGTCGCCCTCGGAAAGCGCCTCGCTCGGCTCCGCAATCCTGTGGTCTGCGATCTGCGAGACGTGGATAAGTCCGTCAACGCCCGGAATTATCTCCGCGAACGCGCCGAACTTCATCAGCTTCACTATCTTTACCGTCACGACGTCGCCGATATTGTTCGCGTCCGTGAACTTGACCCACGGATTCTCGCCGTGATCCTTGTATCCGAGGGATATCTTCTTCTTCTCGCGGTCAAAGGAGATGACGTAGACCTCGACCTCCTGCCCTACCGACAGCACGTCCGCGGGCTTCGCGATGTGCGTCCACGACAGCTCGGAGACGTGCACCATGCCGTCGATGCCGCCGATATCCACAAACGCCCCGTAGCTCGTCAAGCTCTTGACGACGCCCGTGTAGCGCTTGCCCTCCTCGATGTCGTTCCATATCTTGTCCGCGCGCTCGCGGCGCTCCTCGTTCGACACCGCGGAGATGGAGCCGACTACGCGGCGGCGCGGCTGGTTGACCTCCGTGATTATCAGGCGCACCTGCTTTTTCAGCAGCTCCGCCATCTGCGCCTCGCGCGGCAGTCCCGTGCGTGACGCGGGCACGAACACGCGTATTCCGCGCACCGACACCACGACGCCACCCTTGTTCTCCTCGGTCACGACGCCCTCGACGACGGTCTTGTTCTCCATCGCCTCCTCGATATCGGTCCAGCTGCGCATGGCGTCAAGACGGCGGCGGGACAGCATAACCGTACCCTCGACGTCGTTCACGCGCATGACGATGACCTCTATATCCTCACCGACCTTGACAATATCTTCAAGCTTTGCTGAAGGATCGTCCGTCAGCTCCGCTATCGGAATATAGCCCGACTGCTTGATCCCGAGATCCACGGATATCTCCGTCGGAGTGACCGCGGCGACGACACCGGTTACTTTTTCACCGGTATGTAGGGTCTTGATTGATTTTTCAAGCAATTCCTCAAACGTCTCCACATGCTCCTCGGCCTCCGGTTCCTCCGCAACGGCTTCCGGTTCCTCCGCAACAGCCTCCGGCTCCTGCTCCGCAATATCCGTGACGACCTCCTCCGGGGTTTCCTCCGCAATTTCGTCGGCTCTGACTTCGGTTTCTTCAAACATCTTCTGGTTGACCTCCTTAATAATACACGCCGGGGTTGACGCTCCGGCCGTGATCGCTATTGTATCACCGGGTAGAAATCGCCGGGTGTCCAGCTCGTCCGCGTTTTCGATGAAAAATACCCGCTCCGTCTCCTCACGGGCAATCTCAGCGAGGCGTCGGCTGTTTGCGGACTCCCTCCCGCCGATTACGATAACCGCGTCGCATTTTCGCGAGAGTTCACGCGTCTCTTTTTGACGGCGATTTGTCGCATCGCATATTGTATCAAATATTTTTTGATTTGTACACTGTTTTTTTATTATTTCGGAGACCTCAAAAAATATTTCCTGTCTGCACGTCGTCTGGAACACGACCGTCACCGGCTCCTCCGCCGCCTCCGGGCAGCTCCCGAGCCATTCGCGAAGCTCCTCCGGCGTCTCAAACACCCTCGGCGCGCGGCACCACCCCGCTATCGCGATGACCTCCGCGTGCTCGCGCTCCCCGATTATCACGGGTGTGCGCCCGTCCGCCTCCGCCGACTCCACGATATCGTGAATCTTCTCGACGAACGGACACGTCGCGTCCACAATGTCTATTTTCCGCTCACGCAGCCTCAAATATTCCGCTTTCCCGATCCCGTGAGAGCGTATCACGACGCTCGCGCCCTCCGGCGCCTCGTCGATATCCGCGATTTCGCGCGCGCCCTTCTCGCGCAGCGCGTCCGTCACCGCCCTGTTGTGAATCAGCGGCCCGAGCGTCAGACAGCCCCCGTCGCGTCCCGCCGCGTCCTCGCACAGCTCCACGGCTCGCTTCACCCCGAAGCAGAAGCCCGCGGACTCCGCGACAATCACTTTCATGGCGCGAGCTCCCATACCCTCTCCATAAGCGCCTCCGCAATCGGCCGGTACTCCTCCGGCGTCAGGCGCTTGTGCTCCGGGTTGATGTAAAACGCCTCGCCGAACACGAGCGGCGTCTTGTGAAAAAGCGGCTTCCTCTTCGGAATGTACATCGGCACCACCGGCACGCGCGTCTTGTCGGCGAGCCTCGCCACGCCCGTTTTCGCCTCGGTCGATTCCCCCTCGGCGACCCTCGTCCCCTCCGGAAAAATCCCGAGCTTCTCCCCGGCCTTGAGATAATTCAGCGACTGCCGCACGGCGTTGATGTCCGAAATACTTCTGTCCACGCGCACCATCTCCGTGCCGCGCGCCACAGCGCCGAGCAGCGGCACCTTGAACAACTCCGCCTTGGCGAGCACGTGCAGCTGATGCCGCCGCCCGACGAAGCACATCATGATAATCGCGTCGATGTTTGACGAGTGATTCGCGTACACGATGAACGCGCCCTCGTCCGGTATGTTCTCCAAGCCCGTAATCCTCGGCCGGTACAGCAACCGCATTACCGCCGTCACTATCGGGTGAAGTCTGTTGTACAGCTTATTTCGCGCCACTTTTCAGCCTCGCCTCAATTATTTCAAGCACCTTTTCAAAGCTCTCGTCCAGCCCGAACGGCGACGTGTCCACCGTTATCGCGTCCTCGGACGGCTTCAGCGGAGCCGCCGCGCGCGAGGAGTCGTTCACGTCGCGGTAGTTGATATCGCGCAGCACCTCTTCGTACTCCGCGCTCCGCCCCGCCGCGACCATCTCGTCAAAGCGCCGCCGCGCGCGTATCTCGGGGTCCGCCGTGAGAAAAATCTTCACGCCCGCCGACGGCAGAACCACCGTGCCGATGTCGCGCCCGTCCATTATCACGTCGTAGCGCACGGCCATGTCCCGCTGCATTTGCAGCAGAAATTCCCGCACCGGCGGCATCGCGGACACGTCCGACGCGTAGATGGACACCTCCGGCGCGCGTATCTCGTCCGTCACATCCTCGCCGCGCAGAATCACGCGCTGCGTCCCCGCCCCGTCATAGCACATCTCAAGCGTAATTTCGGGCAGCAGCCGCTCCACGCCGCGCTCGTCCTTTGAGCCCACGCCGTTGCGCAGCGCGTACAGCCCTATTGAGCGGTACAGCGCCCCCGTGTCAACGTATATCATGCCGAGCCTTTTTGCCGCCATTTTCGCGAGGGTGGATTTTCCCGCCCCCGACGGCCCGTCGATCGCAATGCTTCTCGTTTCCATATAATTATCCTTTGTTATCTGTTTTGACACGCGAGCACCATTATACAGTATACAACCCATATTATGCAACAGTCATTTTTCGGCAGCCGCCGCCACTCCCGCCGCGTACCCCGTCGCCCACGCGATTTGCAGGTTATATCCGCCCGTATACGCATCGGCGTCTATTACCTCGCCCGCGAAATACAGCCCGCGCACGAGCTTTGACTCCATCGTCGCCGGGACAATCTCCCTCGTCTCCACGCCGCCGGAGGTGATCACCGCCTCGTCCACCGGCCGCGGCCCCGAAATCCGTATCCCGAAGCTCTTCAGCAGCCCCAAAAGCCTCCCCCGCTCCTCCCGCGTCACGGAATTCACCTTCTTCTCCCCGTCGATGCCGCTGCGCGCGACAATCACGGGAATCATCAGCCTGTTCACGAGCTCCCCGAGCGAATTCGCGAAATCGCGGTTCTTGAACTTCTCAAAATCCCGCAAAATCCGCCTGTCGAGCGTCGCCTCGTCGAGCGCGGGCTTGAGATCCACGCTCACCGCGTACTCCTTCGCGCCGAACTCGCGCATGTGCGCGCTCGCCGAGAGCGTCAGCGGCCCCGAAATCCCGAAATGCGTGAACAGCAGCTCCCCGAAGTCCTCAAAAACCGGCTTCCGCCCGCCGTCCGTGACCGTTATCCGCACGTTTTTCAGCGCGAGCCCCTGCATCTCCGCGCAGAACGCGTCCGGCGACACGAGCGGCACGAGCGAGCCTCGCGTCGGCGTCACCGTGTGTCCGAGCTCCCGCGCGAGCCGATAGCCGTCGCCCGTAGAGCCCGTCGCGGGGTACGACACGCCGCCCGTCGCGATCACCGCGCTGCGGCACGGCACCTCGCCCCCAGCGATAACCGCCGATACCGCGCCGTCCGACGTTACAACTTTCTCCGCGCGCGCCCGCCTCACCTCGACGCCGAGCTCCCGCAGCCTCCGCGTCAGCGCGTTCGCCACATCGTTCGCGTTGTCAGACACCGGAAAAACGCGCCTCCCTCGCTCGGTTTTCAGCGGCACGCCGAGCCTCTCAAAAAACTCCGTCGCCCGCCCAGGCGGAAACGCGTATATCGCGCTCTGCATGAACTTCCCTCCCGTGGGGATATTCGCGATCACCTCGCGCTCCGCGCAATCGTTCGTCACGTTGCACCGGCCCTTGCCCGTTATGCGCAGCTTTTTCCCGAGCACATTGTTCGGCTCGACGAGCATCACGCGCGCCCCGCGCTCCGCCGCGACAATCGCGGAGAACATTCCCGCCGCGCCGCCGCCGATCACAACAGCGTCATACATCCGTCTTTTCGTAGACCTCGTACTCGTCCCAGACGCGCTCCAGCCGCTCAAAGTTGGAGCTTATATCGCCGCCCGCCCGCGCCGAGACCGCGACTATAAGCGCGTTCACAAGACTCAGCGGAGCCACAAGCGTGTCGAGGAAGCTCAGCATGTCGCTGCGCGCGTACAGGCAGATGTCCGCGAGCTTCGCGACCGGCGACGTGTTGCCGTCCGTAATCCCTATCACGCCCGCCCCCATGTCGCGGGCGTAGCGCATGGCGCGTATCGTGCGCTTTGAGTAACGCGGAAAACTCAGCGCGATGAACACGTCCCCCTCCGATATCCGCAGAATCTGCTCAAACACCTCAAGCGCGGACGCCTCGCCGACCACATGCACGTTCTCGAACAGCAGATTGAAGTAGAATCCCATAAAATGCGCGAGCGCGGACGAGGAGCGCAGCCCGAATATGTAGATGTTCTTCGCGCCGGTTATCGAGCTCACCGCCGCGTCGAAATCCTCCCCCGAGACCTCGTCCATCGTCATCTTAATCTGGTCGATATCCGACGACAGCACGTGCTGGAGAATATCGCCGCTCTCCATCAGCTCACGCGCGACCTGAATGCGCTGCACGGAGGTCAGCCGCCCGCGCACCATATCCTGAAGCGCGCGCCTCATCTCCGGATAGCTGCCGTAGCCGAGCTCCTGCGCGAAGCGCACGACCGTCGATTCGGAAACCCCCGTCACGGCGGCGAGTCTCCCCGCCGTCATAAACGCCGCCTTGTCATAGCTCACGTGAATGTACTCGGCTATGCTCCGCTGGCTCTTTGACAGCCGCTCCATGCTTGAAATCGCGGTTAAAATATCCCTGTCCATCTCAATTAACCTTTCCCGCGCAGCGTTTTTATCTCGTCCTCCGTCAGGCTGCGCCATTTCCCCCGTTGTAGCGTGCCGAGCGCCACTCCGCCCTCGGACGTCCGCGTCAGCCGCAGGACGCGCAGACCCGCCGCGGCGCACATCTTGCGCACCTGTCTGTTCCGCCCCTCGCCTATCGTCACCGTGAGCAACGCGCCCCGCGCAGTGACTTCCCGCGCGAGCACCGTGTAGCCCTCAAGCTCCATCGGCGCGCGCAGCACCGGCAACGCCGCCTCGACGTCCCCGCTCACCTCGACGAAGTACGTCTTTGACACCTCGTGCGACGGGTGCGCAAGTGCGTTTGCGAGCTCCCCGTCGTTCGTCATAATCAGCAGCCCGTCCGAGTCCATGTCGAGCCGCCCCACGGGATACACGCGCTCCGGACAGTCGGCCACGAGCTCCGCTACCGTCCTTCTCCCCCGCTCGTCCGACATCGTGGTGACGTACCCTCGCGGCTTGTTGAGCATTATGTACACGCGCTCCGGCGACGCCGGAAGCGCCACCCCGCGCACGGCGATCTCGTCCCTGTCCGGATCCGCCCTGTCGCCGAGCGCCGCTATCACACCGTTCACCGTCACAAGCCCGTCGGCTATAAGCCGCTCGGCGGCGCGGCGCGAGGTGACGCCGCGCTCCGAGAGTATCTTCTGTATTCTCTGCCCGTCAATAGTAGACATAGTACCCTATTCCCCGATACGCGCCGTACTCGTTCGCGAGATACCACGCGCGTTTTATCTTCTCCCACGACGACAGCGGCTCCGTCGCGCTCACGCGCACAGTGTCGCCGTAGAACACGGGAATCCGCGCGTACGGCTTCCCGTCCACCCTCAGCACCGCCTCGCCCGCGTACCCGCCGCGCACTACTGCGGCGTAGACGAATTTCGGCGTCTCGGGCGTAAACGTGTACTTCGCGTCCTTTTCGCACACGAACGTGATGTCGCGCCCCGCCGTAAGCCTCACGGACGCGCGCGTCCCCGACACCACGGGCAGCGTGACGCCTATCGCCTCGCCCTTCTTTATCGTGACCCGCCTGTAGCTCTCGAACGCCCAATCGTAGAGGTTGTCGTGATCCACCCAGTCGTCGGGGTCGTCGAGCGTCACGCAGATAAAGCGCATTCCGTCCCTCTCCGCGCACGACACGAGGCTTCTCCCCGCGCTTTTTGTGTAGCCCGTCTTGACGCCGAGCACGCCCTCGCGGTTCCACAGCAGCTTGTTGTGGTTCTTCAGGCTGCGCCCCGCGACGGAGGCGTACTTCGTCGATACGATCGTCGAAAACGTCTTGTTCCTCATCGCCGCGGCCGTGATTATCGCAAGATCCCGCGCCGAGGCGAGGTGTCCGTCCGCGTCGAGCCCGTTCGGATTCACAAAGCTCGAGTTCTCGCAGCCGAGCTCCTCCGCCCTGTCGTTCATCCTCTCCGCGAACGCCTCGACGCTGCCCGACGCGTGACACGCGAGCGCCACGGCCGCGTCGTTGCCGGATACGAGCAGCATTCCGTAAAGCAAATCGCGCACCGTGAGCTTTTCGCCCGGCTTGAGGTACATCGAGGAGCCCTCGATACCCGTCCACTCGCGCTTTACCTCCACCGCGTCGTCCGGAGAGCACTGCTCAAGCACGACGAGCGCCGTCAGTATCTTCGTCGTGCTCGCGATCTGCATCGGCTCGTCGGCGTTGTACTCGTAAATCACCCTGCCGGAGGCGGCCTCGATAAGCACGGCGGACTTCGCCGATATCGCCGGCGGCGCGGACGCCGCGAGCGCCGTAATCGGCAGCGCGGCGAAAATGAGCAGAGCGGCAAACGCTCTTTTTAACAATGATAAGCACCTCCCCTTCGGAAATCCTCCCAAAGACAAGCTTATTATTGTCACGTTAGAATTATTTATCCGCGTCTTCTTTTTTCCGCTCACGCACAAAATCGCTCACGCGGTCGATCACGTCCGGCACCGTCTCGATCACGCGGTCAATCGTCGTCGTGACCGGCGGCGCGATGTTGAGGATTTTGACGCTCTCCCCCTTGACGACGAGAAATGCGACCGGCACGATGTTCACCCCGGCTCCGGCGCCTCCGCCGAACGAGTTGTCCGCCGTCGCGGGCTGATTCTTCCCGTGGAAGTCGCTCCCGCCCGACGTAAAGCCGAACGTGACCTTCGAGACGGGTATCAGCGTCACTCCCTCGCCCGTGACGATCGGGTCGCCGACTATCGTGTTTGCGTCCACCATCTCCCTGATTTTCTGCATTGTCGTGTCCATGAGGTCTCCGATTGGGTGCTTGTCCATGTCTATTCTCCTTTTACTTCTTGCGGTCGCGTCGCCGTCTTTTTTGACCTTAGCAACAGCGCCAGCGCCGATATCCCGAGTGAAATTGTCTCCCATATCGCTATACTGAAAATCGCCCGCACATATACGCGCGGCTCCTCCGCGAGGAAATCCACCGAGGTGTGCAGGTCATAGCGTCTGACCTTGAACGCCGATTCAAGCACGGCCTGCGTCATTCCGAACGCCGCCGAAATCCCGCCGTGCGCCATCGCCATCGAAAACGCGTCTCCGCCGCCCTGGACGTACCATACCGTCAGGCGCTTTATCAGCAGCTTCCGCCGCGCCTTTCCGAGCAGCGACGCCGCGCCGCCTATGAGCTCCCTGAAATCGTAGGCCGGGCCGGGCTTCTTCTCCGCCGTCTTTTTCGGAGTCTTTTTTTTGGCCTTTTTCGGGGCCTTTTTCGACCGCTTTTTCTCCGACTTTTTCAGCTTGCTCTTGCGCGGGAACACCGTAATCCTCAAAAATCCCACGCGCGCCCGAACGCTCACTCCCGCGTCGGAGTATTCCGCTTCCGCCCCCACGCGCAGCAGCAGTATCGCCGCGATCGCGGCTGCGGCGATGGCGAGCCCGATCACTCCTCCGCCTCCGCGCCCGTCTCTATCGTCAGCTGGCCATCCTCGCGCGGCGCTATCGCCGGCAGCTCCGGCAGCTCGTCCGTCGAGGTCATGCCGAACGTCCTCAAAAACACCGGCGTCGTGCCGTACAGCGCCGGTCTGCCCGGCGCCGCGAGCCTCCCGCGCGTCTCAATCAGTCCCCGCGTGTGCAGCAGCCCTATCGTGTAGGAGCAGTCCACGCCGCGCACCTGCTCGATATACGCCTTCGTCACCGGCTGAAAATACGCAATAACCGCGAGCACCTCGAGCGCGGGCTGCGTCAAGCGCGGCGCGCGCCCGGTCTCGAGCGCGAGGCGTATATAGTCCGCGTACTCCGGCGCGGAGCACAGCTGAAGGCTGTCCTCAAGCCTCACGAGGCGTATCCCGCGCCCCGACTCCTCGTATCTGTCGCGCATGACCGCCGCCGCGTCGAGAACGAGCTCGCGGTCGATCCCGAGCACGGCCGCTATCCGCTCCGCCGATACGGGCTCCCCCGACGCGAACAGTATTCCCTCTATCGCGCCCTGTATATCACGAATTTCCATTTTCAAAAACCTCCGCCGCGTCGGAATTGTACGCGATCGACAGCTCCCCGCCGTCCTCCGACAGCGTAACCCGCCCCTCGCGGCACATCTCCAGAACCGCGAGAAACGCCGCCACGGTCTCGCTGCGCCCGCCGCACTCCGCAAAAATCCCCGAGAGCGCGAGCGTCCCGAAGCGCCGCGCGCGCTCCGTTATCTCCGCAATCTTGTCGGCAATCGGATACGCCTCCGGGCGCGTGTACGTCTCCCGCACGCCCACGGCGACGCGCTCCCCGGCCGCCGCGCGTGACAGTATCGCCTCCATCGCGTCGGACAAGTCCCGCCTGTCGTGGCTGTACTTGTACTCGTTGTCCGGCGCGAGATACTCCGGCGGCTTTGACATCAGCCCCGCGCCGATTGAGTACATCGCCGCGAGCCTGTCCGTCACGGCCTTTATCCCCACGTAAACGTCCGTCGCGCGCAGCCGCTCAAGCGAGCTTATAAGCTCCTCAAGCTCCTCCGGCTGCCCCTCGCCGAGCAGCATACGCGTCTTGATGTACGTGAGCTGCGACGCCATCGCGACGAACTCCGACGCCACGTCGAGATCCATCGCCGCCATCTCCTCGAGGTACGCGAGGTACTGCTCAAGAATAAGCGATATGCTTATATCGCGTATCTCTATCCTGCTGCGCGAGAGCAGCTGCAATATCAGTGCGAGAGGCCCCGTAAAATCCTCCGCGCCCGCGCGCGTCTTGACGACGCCGCTCAGATGAAAAACGGGATTTTCCATACTCACCCCACAACCCGCAAAACCGCGCGGAACACGCCCTCTGCGATGTAAAAAAGCTTGCCGTATATCCACGACGCCGCCGCGCCGA
>JAISKU010000070.1 GCA_031261245.1 Oscillospiraceae bacterium
CTCGCTTTGGCCATGCTTGATTAAGGGGGTGGCATTGAAGTGAAAAGAGTTTTGAGATCAAAAAGCATGATACTCGTTTACGTCACGCTTGCCGTTATTGTTTTCTTTTACATAATGAACCCGAGCTACATAGGACGGGACAATATCAGGGGCATGATGAATTCCATGAGCGTCTCCGGTACGCTCGGCGTCGGCATGGCGTTTCTCCTCATGGGCGGCGGCGTTGACCTCGCGGCCGGCGCGGTGGGCTGTTTTGGCGCTATTGTCGTCGCGTTCCTGCTGAACACCGGGATGCCGTGGCCGGTTGCGATGCTGCTCGGGCTGGTGTTCGGGATTGCCGCCGGCGCGATCAACGCGTTCCTCGTGAACGGCCTGAACTTCATGGGCTTTATCGCGACCATCGCGATGTCCTCCGTTTTCAACGGTTTCGCGCTCGTAATTTCAAACAACCAGAATATCCCCATAAGCAATCAGAAGTTCTGGGCAATCGGCTCCTACGCGCTGTTCGGCGTAATCCCGATGCCGTTCGTAATCGCGGTGTGTCTGATTATCATATACGGATTAATTCTCGCAAAAACCCGGTTCGGCCGAAGTATTCTCATGTGCGGCGGCAATATGAACGCCGTCCGTCTGGCCGGCTTGAGCCCCAAAAAGATCACCAGCATACTCTACATGAACTGCGGTATGCTCTCGACCCTGGCGGGCTCCGTGCTGGCGGCGCGTATGCACAACGCCTCCCCGACGGCCGTGGCGACCGGCGCGATGGACGCGATTACGGCCTCGGTGCTCGGCGGCATCTCCTTCATGGGCGGCGGCGGCAATATAAGCGGCCTGTTTATCGGCCTCATCATGCTCACCGCGTTTAACAACGGGTTGGTAGTTATAAATCTTCAAGCCTATTGGCAAATCGTCGCTCAGGGCGGTCTGCTCATCGTCGCTCTGTGCGTGGACTATTTCAACGAGAGGGCAAAGGTTTCGGCGCTGAAGGGGAGGGCAGAAGGATAATGGAAAGTGCAAAGGGATTAAAAAAGTTCTTTAACCGGAAGATGTTCACGTTGCTTATCTTGCTCGCGGTCGTAGTCGTTGTCTTCAGCGTTTTGTCAAAGGGTACTTTCCTGAAGCCGTCAAATATTCGCGCCATAATAAATCTGATGGTCGTCTCGGGGCTCCTGACGCTCGGCGTGGGCTGTCTGATGATCGCCGGAAGCATCGATCTGTCCACGGGCGCGATCGGTACGCTGTGCGGCATTGTATTCGCGCTGTTTCTGCAAAGCATGGCGTGGCCGATTGCGCTTATTTTGACAGTCATCATCGGCATGGCGGTCGGGGCGCTGAACGCGACGCTCGTCAACGTCGTCGGCTTTCAGCCGTTCATCGCCACAATGGCTGTTGCGTCCGTTGCGAAGGGTCTCACAAACGTGTTCAGCAACGGTCAGCCTATTCCCGTAAGAGAGCCGTTTATCACCTATATCGGGACAGGCAGATTCTTCGACGTCATCCCGGTGTCAATCGTAATTACTCTGGTGGCTTTCATCATATACGCGCTGATGCTCAGCAAGACGAAGTTCGGCAGAACTATCTACCTTGTGGGCGGAAACCGTGAGGCCGCGCTATTTTCGGGAATCAATCCCGTAAAGACCTCCTACATACTTTTCATAAACTGCGGAATGTTGTCGGCGATTGCCGGGGCGTTGCTCTCCGCGCGCCTCAAATCCGGAACGGTTGTCGGCGTGTCCGCCTCCCAGTTCTCCGGTATGACGGCCTCAATGCTTGGCGGCATATCGTTCGGCGGCGGCTCCGGCGGGTTTGGCGGCGTGTTCATCGGCCTGCTCATTATCAACGGGTTTAACAACGGCTTAACAGTTCTCGGCATTTCGGCTTACTGGCAAACAGTGGCGTCCGGCGTGCTGCTCCTCTTCGCGCTGACGGTTGACTATTTCAGCATGAAACGGACGAGGCGGAAGGTCGGCGTCGCAGCTTAACAAAAACAGCCAAATAAAAATTAAAATATAAAGGAGACCACCCAGATGAAAAAGTGCATTTCCCTCTTGCTGGCGATTACCCTGTGTCTATCCCTGTTCGCGTGCGGTACCAAAACAGGTACGACAACGCCTACCGCAACACCCACACCCGACGCGGGCGCGCCCGCAGCCCCTCCCGCCGGCGGCGGAGAGCCCGACGCACCGCCTCCCCCTCCTGTTGAGGGTGCGGGTTCGGTGGGCTATATCGACGACCCCGTGGACCACTCGGCGAGAAAGACATATAAGATAGCCTACCTCTCGCCCGCCTTTATGTTCCTGCAACAGTCGTGGTTCGCCGCGATGCAGGAGTTCCAGGATCGCTTGAACTTCACAGTGACCTCCTTCACCGGCGAGGCCGGCAACGACGCTTACCTCCAGAACATAGAAATCATCGCGGATCAGGGCTTTGACGGCATTATCATGGACTGCGAGCTCGCTGTCGCGGTTCGCGCGAGCGAGGTTGCCGAGGAAACCGGACTTCCCTACATCGCGTTCGTACAGTCAATGCTCGATGACAACATGAAAACCGTGTGCCCGCAGGTTGTTCTTGACCAATACGAAACGGGAGCCAAGACGATTCGCTGGCTGATTGCCAACTACAAATCATACTGGGGCGATATCGACACCTCCAAGCTCGGTCTTATTGATCTCGGCGTTTCCGTAAGCCCCGACCTCTGGGCAAGGGCGATCGGGCCGAGAGATATATTCCAGGAGACCTTCCCCGACGGCCACTATTTCTTTGACGACGCCATTTCAGCCGGCGGTATAACACCCGACGCCGCCTACACCTTGACGACGGCCACCATATCCGCGAACCCCAACGTCGAATACTGGTTCATCACGGGCAGCACGGAGTTCATGGGGCCGGGCGCCGCCCGCGCGATTGACGACCTCGGAAAAATCGACAACGCTCTTATCTGCGTCGTGGGCGCGGGCGCGAACGTCGTTGACTGGGACAGCATGACGCCTGATACGAAAACCTCCCTCGTCGCGTGCCTGGCGATTTCCGACCTTCTCTACGCCGCCCCCGCAGTCTCCGGCATGGTTGCCCTGATTGACGGCAGAGCGACGAAGGACACCCTCTGGCGCGACAAGACGCCGGCAAACTACGAATTCGGCAATGACTACGGCGTCTGGATGGTTGAAAACGACATCATCACAAGAGATACGTATAAGACGTATTTTGACGAGATTAACGCCCGTTATCTGGAATCCGGCGGACATTGACGGTCTGATCGGCAATAAAATCGCGGCGCCCGGCGGAAGCAATTCCGCCGGGCGCCGCTGTATTCTGGAGCTCTTATCCGGATTCGAACCGGAGACCTCGTCCTTACCAAGGACGCGCTCTGCCGCCTGAGCTATAAGAGCGACTGACCGGGAGATTATACACAATCTCCCGGCCGTTGTCAACATCAAATTACGTCAGATGGATTGTTCCGTGCGTTTTATGAAATCGTCCTGCGTGAATTCATTCAATGTCACGAAATACGTTGAGAAGCCCGCGATGCGCACAATCAGATCCCTGTACTTGCCCGGATCCGCCTTCGCCTCGTACAACTGCGCCGCGCTGACGACGTTAAACTGCACCTGCATCCCGCCGAGCGAGAAGTACGTCTCAATCAGCTGGCGCAGCTTCGTCGCGCCCACGTCGCCCTCGACGGCCGTCGGCGTGAATTTTATGTTCAGCTGGTCCCCGTTTGACAGCTTGCGGTGGGGGAGCTTCGCCGCGGAGCGCAGATACGCCGTCGGGCCGTTCTTGTCATAGCCCTGCTGCGGGGATATTGCGTCCGCAATCGGCGTGAACGCGCGCCGTCCGTCCGGCGTAGCGCCGAGCATCGCGCCCATGTAGATGTGCGCCGTCATCGTGAACGTCCCGCCCGAGTAGTTGCCTCGCGGCCCGCTCGAGCCCGCCATTATGTCCGCGAACAGCCCGAGGCCCCACGCCGCGAGCTCGTCAACCTCGTCGATATCGTTGCCGTAGTGCGGCACGTCGTTTTCGATCCTCTCGTGCAGCTCCTCATATCCGACCCAGTTTGCCTGAAGCGCGTCGTAGAAGTCGCGCGCGGAGACGGATTTGTCGTCGAATATGAGCTTCTTTATCGCCATGAGGCTGTCGCCCACGTTCGCCGTGCCGCACGCCGTCAAGCCCGTGCGGTTGTACTTCGCGCCGCCCTCAGTCGCGTCCTTGCCCTTGTCGAGGCACCCTTCGATCATCGTCGAGGCCGCGATACACGGGAAGTAGTGCGAGTAGACCTCCTCAAAAATGTTCGAGTACGTCACGTTCCACCCGAGCACGCAGCGCATCTGCGCCTCAAACGCCTGCTTGACCTCCTCGAAGCTCTCATACTCGTACAGCTTTTTCCCCGGCAGCGCCGTCTTGCCAGTGCGCGGATTCACGCCGCCGTTCACAACGAGCTGCATTACGTCCATCATGTTCCAGATCGACTCGCGCCCCGTCATGCCGCACGCCGGCCACTCGTTGCCCGTTCCGGCGGGCTCCACGCACCCGACAATGCTGTAGTTGTACGCGTCCTCGACGGAGAACCCGAGGTTCAGCAGCGCCTCAATGATAACCGTGTCGTTTTGCAGCTGCGGAATCCCGCCGCAAAGCTTGCTCGACTCAATGCCGAGCCTCCAAATCTCGTCCGGCGTGTTCGCGTTAATGCGCAGCGCCACCGTCGGGTCGGGAAATTTCATTCTGCCGTAGGTCTGCAGCAGGAAATACGTCGCGGGCGTCGAATCGTCCTTGCCGTCCGGCGTCTGTCCGCCGAGCGTGAGCGCGATGCCCGCCGTCGCCGTCAGCCCGTTGTAAATCGACGTGAACAGGTTCGCGCCGCTTTCGTTTAGCTCAATTATCCGCGCGTTGTCGAGGAACATTCCCGGCAGCACGATTATATCGGAAATGCGCAGAATGAACGCGTCGGAGTACTCCTGCGCGAGCTCGGGAGTTATCGACCCCTCGTCGAGCTGCTTTTGCAGCAGATGTCCCACGTACTTGTCCACGCGCCCCATCGACGTACCGTGCTGCTGCGCGTCCGTCGAGAGCATAAGCTGATAGAGCAGTATCGCCTGCAAGCCCTCCCAGTACGTGCGCGCAGGTTTCTCCATAATCCAGTCGAGCGATTCCGCCATGCGCAAAAGCTCCGCGCGCCGCTCGCCCGATACCGTCTCCGCCTTTTTGCGGCAGCCCTCGGCGAAGCGCTTCGCGAGCAGCGTCGCCCCGTCGCACACGCGCACAACGGCGTTGTAGAACAGCTGCGATTTCGCCCCGTCGCCGAACACCTTTCCCTTTTGTTCCTTGAGCTTTTCGAGCGCCTCTGCGCGCACAGCTCCGAAGCCCGTGTTCACGACCTTTCCAAAGCCCGCGATGTAGTGTCCCTGCGGCATACCGGATACGCCCATGAAACCCGGGTCTCCGGCAATCGGCCCGTTTAGTATACAGCCGTTCCCGAACGCGTCCCACACGTCGGGCGTGAGCGCGCCCTCTACCATTTTCGACAGGCAGCGGTCCTTCCAGTATTCAAACGCCTCGCGGAACACCTCGCGGTGCTCGTCGCTCATGTATATTCCGTCGCCTGACTGCCACGCCTTTTTGAAAGTCGCGTCGTCGCCCTCAACAACGTTCGGAATCCACGCGCAACTCCAGTCGACGTAAGGGGAGAGGCTGCGCTCGTCCGGGCCGGGCGTGCCGACGAAGATGTCGTCGTCGAACACGTTTATCTCGCGCGTTTCGCACCACGTTTTCAGCGCGCCCGCGCGCTTGAGAATCGGGTACTCGTTCTCGTGCGATTTGTAGTAGTCGGTGTAGATTTTCGTGCGCTCCGAGTTGATGGTCATGTATTTTCCGCCCGTAAACGCGTCGCGGCGCTCGCGTATGCGGCGGATTCTGTCGGATACCGGTGAAAACTGGAACATATGTAACACACCTTTCAAACAATATTCATGAAAACTTCTGCTTTTATGTTGATTATAACAAAATTTTCTCCGCTTGACAATGCAAATTCGGCATGTTACCATGACAAAAACAAAAATACCGGCGGAGCTTGAACGCGAGGGGGCGGCTTTATGGACAGCGTAAATGATAACGGCTCACAAAACATCTATGACAATCAGGTCTTTTTTGATGGATACAGAAAGCTTCGCGAGAACCCCGACAGCTCAAACGTCTTGGAGGAGAAGCCCGCGCTTTTCTCGTTATCTCCGGATTTGACGGGACTTTCCGTGCTTGATTTGGGCTGCGGCTACGGAGAAAACTGCGCCGAATTTAAGCGGCGCGGCGCTTGGAAGGTCGTCGGCGTCGATATATCCGAAAAAATGCTTTCGATAGCAAAAACCGAGAATACCGGTATTGAGTTCATAAACGCGGACATGAGCGATTTATCCTTTATCACCGCCAAATTTGACGTCGTTTTCAGCTCGCTTGCCATTCACTATGTCAAGGACTTCGCGCGATTCGCAAAAAGCGTGGCCGCGCTGTTGAATCCGGGCGGGTATTTCATCTTCTCGCAGGAGCACCCGCTGACGACCGCGCCACTGGCGGGAGCGAGCTGGACAAGAGACGTGAGCGGAATCGCGCTCCATTACAATCTCACGGACTACGCAAGGGGCGGCAAGCGCAGCACGACGTGGATTGTGGACGGCGTCGTCAAATATCACCGCACATTTTCGGAGCTGATAAACGCGCTGACAGACTGCGGTTTTATGATTGAAAAACTATCGGAGCCGGTTCCGACCGAGGAAACAATTCTTCGGCTTCCCGCATACGCGCAGGACTTGCACAAACCCAATTTTCTGCTGATAAAAGCGATAAAGAGTCAGCCCATGTCTTGACTTTTTGACCCGCGTATTCTATACTTACGGCGCAGTATCACAAAAAACGCCGGTGTGGCGGAACAGGCAGACGCCCGGGACTTAAAATCCCGTGAGGGCAACCTCGTACCGGTTCGACCCCGGTCACCGGCACCACTCACATTAAATCCGAACGCAAGGTCAATCGTAATGATTTGCCTTGCGTTCGGATTTGCGCTCTGAAAACACACTATAAACGTCGCATTGCGCCTTAATCTGCGAAACCCGCTCCCATGTAGCAGAAAACCATCGTGAGCTCCTGGTCTGTAAGTCTGCGCGGCGTCTCGCCGACGGGCTCCGGCGGCGCACCCTCGGGGCGCGGGGGAGCGAACGGGTTGCCCATCGCCGTAAAAACGTCGATGTGGAGAACGCCGGAACCGTGGAGCTTTTCAGCTCTCTCCAGACAGTAAATCATCGCCGCGCCGTTCTGCTCCGGCGTTGTGAACATTGCCGCCATCTCGGAAATGTCGGGCGGCGGTGGATCGCCCTCTTTGCCTGGCGCGGGAGGGGGCATTTTTGAAGGGTCAAAGCGCATCACGCCGGCGGGGCACAGGCAAAACACGTTCACCCCGGTGCCTGCGACCTCGTTCGCGACGGACATGGTAACGCTCGTCGCGGCCGCTTTTCCGGCGCAGTACACGCCGCGCCCTATCATCGGCGGCATGTAATGAAATTGCGTAGAGCTGTATGTAACGGTGCCGTGCTTGCGCTCAATCATCGCGGGGACAAACGCTTTTATCGCGAGCGCCACTCCGCGCCCGGATATCGCGTAAGACCGATCGAGATCGCCGATCGGCGCTTCTAAAATCGTGCCGTTTAGCCGCATATTCATCGCGTTGTTGATAAGAATATCGACCTTGCCGAACTTCGCAAACGCTTCCTTGGCGAGGTTTTTGACGTCCGCTTCTTCGGTGATGTCGGTTTTGACGAACAGCGCGCAGTCGCGCCCGTTCTCCTCATTAATAACGCGTTGGACTTCGATGCCCGCGACGTCGTTCAGGTCGGCTATCACGACGTTACCGCCGGCCGCGGCAATCGAACGGGCATAGCCGAGTCCGATATTGCTCGCCCCGCCGGTGACTACGGCGACCTCGCCGCTCAGAGTGTCGCTCTTAATGCCGGCTCTGCCGAGCTCGAGCGGTCCTATGTTCAGGGTTGTTACGACCTCCGCCATTGTTGCGCCTCCTGTTATTGTATTTTGTGTTTTAGTTTACAAAATTATAGCACAAAACTGTGCTGCGCGTCAAGTAACCGCAGTATCCGCTCCACCTGCGCGAGCTGCTCCGCCGTGTTGACGCCGAGCATCTCGTCGCCGAGCGCTTTTCTGTACACGCCGACCCTGCCGCCGCCGCTCTTGATAATCGCCGGCGCGTCGGTCAAATAATACTCCTCCTGCGCGTTCGCCGTTGACAGCGAGTGCAGCGCCGGGAGGAGCTTTTGCGCGTCAAAAACGTACACCCCGGCGTTGATCTCGGTAATCCCGCGCTGCTCCGGCGTGCAGTCCTTTTCCTCAACAATCGCGGCAAATCCGCCGCCCTCGCCCCGCACAATGCGCCCGAAACCGTAGGGATTTTCCGCGACGCCCGACAGAATCGTGCAGTCGTTCCCCCCGGCGCTGTGCGTCTCAAGCAGCTCCAAATACGTCTCGCGCCTGAGCAGCGGCATGTCGCCGCAGCACACGAGCGCAACGCCGTCAAAACCGGCGAGCTTATCCTCCGCCGACAGCACCGCGTGACCCGTGCCGAGCTGTTTTTCCTGCACGGCGAACGCGCAATCCGGGAACGCCGCGAAAACGTCCTCTTTCTTGTACCCCGCGACGATGATTATATCCTCACGCGGCACAAACGACAGCGCGTCAACGACATATGACAGCAGCGTTTTCCCGTTTGCCTCGCGTAAAACCTTCGCGGTGTCGCCCCCGAGACGCGTGCCGCGCCCCGCCGCGAGCACCACGGCGCGTATTTTAACCATAAAAGCACCTCAAAT
>JAISKU010000120.1 GCA_031261245.1 Oscillospiraceae bacterium
GTGGCGCTTGAGCTGTTGCAGGGGATACTCGGGGAGGAGCACGACCGCGCGCGGGAGTGCAAATTCTGGCTGATGAAGCTCGAGTCGCGGAGGGGTAAATGACAGGTGCGCTCGCGCTCTCGCATGAATATTTTGAAAAATACGCGCTGCCGTCGCTGAGGGAGCGCTTTCCGGAGCTGCTGACGAGCCTCGCGGCGGGGCTCGTGGGGAACGGCTCTGAGTGCTTTGGCTACGACGACGAGATATCGCACGACCACGACTGGGGAGTTGACTTCTTCCTGTGGCTCCCGGAGGGATACGCGGCGCGGATTCCGGAGCTGGCGGCGTGGAAGGCGGAGCTTTTGGAGACGCACCCGCCGGAATTTCCGCGCACGAAGTCGGAGTACGGCGCGCGCGTCGGGATAGAGACGGTCGGCGGCTTTTACAGGAGCTTGATCGGATACCCGGAGGGGCCGAAAACGCTGAACGATTGGGTGAACATCCCGGAGGAGAACCTCGCGATGGCGGTGAACGGGGAGATATTTCTCGACAACTCCGGGGAGTTCACGAAAACGCGTGAATACCTCCTGGAATTTTTCCCGGAGGATCTGCGGCTGAAGCGGCTGTCGCACAGCTGCATGATGATGGCGCAGGGCGGACAGTACAATTTCGGGCGCTGCGCCGCGCGGGGAGACGTCGTCGCGGCGAGAAGCGCGCTGTCGCAGTTCTCCGACGCCGTTATCGCGGCGCTGTTCCTGTTGAAGCGGAGATACAGGCCGTACTACAAGTGGCGGTATCACGCCGCGCTCGAATTCGCGCCGGACGGGATACTGACCGCCCTCGCGGAGCTCGCGGACGCGAAAATATCCGCCGCGGCGGAGGATATCGCGCGCACGGTGGAGCGGATTTGCCGGGGCGTGGCGTATCTGCTGCGCGAGGAGGGGCTTATAACGACGCAGGAGACGTTTTTTACGGCGCACGGCGAGGAGCTGCGCGCGCGGATAGCGCACGACAAGCTGCGCGAGCTGCCCGCGCAATATGAGATTTAGGAGGCTTTTTTGATGAAGAAGAGAGTGCTTGTGATAGGCGGAAGCATGTTCGTGGGGCGCGTGTTCTCAATCCTCGCCTCGCGCACGGACGAGTTTGAGCTGCACGTGGTAAACCGCGGGCGCTTCCCGCTGAACAACCTCGCAAACGTGACGGAGTACAAGTGCGACAGGCACGCCGCGACAATGCTGGCGCACATGGTGCCGGACTTGAAATTCGACGCCGTAATTGATTTCTGCGCCTACAATCAGGGCGAGATTGAGCAGATGATATCGGCGGTCGGCTCGCGGATAAAGCAGTACATCTATTTTTCGACGGCGAGCGTGTACGACCCGAAATACCGCAAGGTGAAGGAGGAGGGCGACCCGCTTATGCCCACGTCGTCGGAGGGCGCGGCGGTGGAGGAGTATCTGAAGGGGAAGCTGTTGCTTGAGGGTGAGCTTGAGGCGGCGGCCGCAAAGACGGGAATCCGCTACACGATACTGCGCCCGACGTTCATCTACGGGCCGTTCAATTACGCCCCGCGCGAGTCGTGGTTTGTTGAGCTGATAGCGAAAAAGCACATCGTCCCCGTGCCGGTGGACGCGACCGCGAATTTCAACTTCGTATACGTCAAGGACGTGGCGCGGGCGCTTATGAAGATGGTCGGCGACGAGCGGGCGTATGACGAGATATTCAACCTCGCGGGGCCGGAGAGGGTGACGTACACGCGCTTGATAAGCGATTTTGAGCGGTACAACGGAGGCTCCTTCGACACGCGGGAGGTCACGGTCGAGGAGGTGGAGCGTGAGGAGATTCCGCTGCCGTTCCCGCTGACCGAGGACGACCTGACGAACGGGGAGAAGCTCGCAAAAACGCTGGATTTCACCTACACGCCGTTCTCCGAGGGCATGGAGGACACGTTCAAGATTTTCTACGACATGTACACGACTTGATACAAAAGCCCGGCGGTTCGTTTGAACCGCCGGGCGAAATTTTGTGGTTATACGTCCGTTCCGGAGGTGATGATCGACTTTTCCCGCCACTTTGCGAACCTGTAGTACAGCAGCGTTACCGCGCAGCCGAGCACCATGCATATGAGCAGACCCCAGAAGTTCGCGTCGGGGTTGCCGCCGGGCCACTTGTCCGACACGGTGATTTTGATGAGCAGCAGCGTCACAGGCACTTTCAGTATTACGTTGGTAAGTACGGATATCCACATCGTACCGACAGTATCGCCCGCGCCGCGCATGACGCCGTTGTACGTCATATTTACGGCCATGAGGATATACGCCGGAATCATTATGTAGATAAAGCCCATGCTCATGTCAATAAGCTCTTTCGTTTCCGTAAATAACTCAAAGATATATCTGCCGAAAATGAGAACCGCCGCGAGCATGACGACCGTAAACACAAGACTCATGATAAGCGTCGCCCGTGTGCCTTTTTTCACGCGCTCCATGTTGTTCGCGCCGATGTTTTGTCCCGTGAAGGTGGACGCCGTCTGCGAAAATGACTGGCACGGCATAACGGCGAAGCTGTCCACGCGCTGCGTCGCGGTCATCGCGGCGAACACGTTCAGCGTCGGCGTGTTCATCTGCATGATGAACGGCTGCATGACGAGGTTGCTGAGGAACATTATAGCCATCTGGATACCGGTCGGCAGACCGAGCCTCGTGATATTTTGCACGGTTACGGATTTCAGACGCATAGTCTTGCGCGTTACTTGGAACAGATGCTTCATACGCAGCAGACGCACGGTACACGCCGTCGCGCTGAAAATTTGCGATGTCACAGTGGCAATCGCGGCGCCGGAAATGCCCCAGTCAAGCCCTACGAGCGGCCCGATATGGAGCTTGTCCGGAGGGGCGACCATCCAGATGTCGAGAAACACGTTGATAATAACCGCGACAAGAAGCACAATCAGAGGGAAAAACGAGTCGCCGAGTCCGCGCAGAATACCGCTCGTCACATTATAAAACCCGACGGCCGCGGTACCCCAGAACAGAATCAGCAGATACGAGTGCGACATATCAAACATATCAGCGGAGGTCTTTGTCAGCTTCAGAATCGGCGTTGTGAGCGGCACCGAAATAGCCGTCATCACGACGCTGAGAATAATCAGCAGCGTGAACGTGTTACCGATTGAAATGCTGAGATTTTCGGTATCCTTAGCGCCGAAATACTGCGAAACCATGACGGTGACGCCGCCGCCGACGGCCATGAGGAACACCACGAACAGGTTTTGAATAGGCCCGCTCGCGCCGACGGCGCCGAGCGCCGCGTCCCCGACATACCGACCGACGACGGCGGCGTCCGCTGTGGAGTAGAGCAGCTGCGCGATGTTGCCGATAAGCATCGGAATTGAGAACTTCAGCAGACATGAAACCGTGTTGCCGACGGTCATGTCCTGCTCATGGAAAAACGATTTCAGGGCCCCGATAAATTTAGACATATACGATTCTCCTCAAAAAAAGCCGGGCTCAAATCATACTTCCCGGCGGACGATAATTTATTAATATTTAGTTTAGCACACCGCCCCGATAATTACAAGAAGAAAATTAAGCGTTTATTACATCGACGCCGTAGACGCGCGCGTACTTTTCAAGCAGCGCCTCGCACGCGGCCATGCGGACCTCCGCAGCCGCGCGCGCGGGCCCGTCGTCGCGGAACTTTACGCGCAGCGCCGCGAGCGTCTCCTCGGGCGGCGCAAGCCGTCCGCGACGGCAGAGCTTGTCCGCGACGAAAAGCAGCTCAAGCTCGCGCGGCGCGTCCTCCGGCGGGGCGTCCATGTGGCCGAGCACGAGCTCCGCCGCGGCGGGATACCCCTCGCGCAGCAGAAGCTCAAAGCCGCGGCGCTCGTGCTCCGGCTCCGCGCGTGAAATATCGTGCAGCAGCGCCGCCGAGAAGAGGAGATTCGCGTCCACCGCGAAGCCGCACGAGTTCATCGCGGCGGCAACGCGCGCGCACAGCTCCGCAACCTGCTCTCCGTGGCGGATTATGTCCTCCGCCGTGCCGTATTTGCGGAAAAGCGCGCGGCACTCCGCCTCCAACGGGTACGTCGGCAGTCCGAGCGCGGTTAGCGTCGCGGCGTAGTCGCGCGGCGTGTCCATGTCGAGCAGGACGCCGGGGTCGTCCGTCTCGACGCCGGAGGAGGGAAATTTGTCGAAATACCCGCGCGCGCCGTCCTCGCCGCCGTGGGCGAGAAGTCCGGGGAGCAGCGCGCCGGGAATGAGCGGCGGGTGGCCGCGCCGGCCCTCATATGTCGGGAAAACTATCCCCTCGCGGTGTTCCGCTTCGGAGATGAGCAACTTCAGCGTCTCCGGGCGCACGGCGCGGCAGTCCGCGGGCAGCAGAAAAAACGCGCTCGCGTCCCCGGGGAGCGCCCGCGCGCCCGTGAGCACGGAGGAGAACATGCCGCTCGCGTACTCCGCGTTGTGGGCGAGAAGAGCGCCGGAGCCGTCGAGCGCGCGTTCCAAGTCCTCCGCGCGGAAGCCCGTGACAACGACGGGGTGCGCCCCGGCGGCGAGCGCGATCTCAACCGTGCCGCGTATCGCGGGAAGTCCGCCGACGGGGAGCAGCGGCTTGTATTCACCCATGCGGGAGGAGAAGCCCCCGGCGGGTATTATGGCGAAAATATTGTCCATACGGCGATTATAGCGCAATACGGCGGGATTTTCAACAGCGGCGGCGCGCTGTTGTGAAAAATGTACAAATTTGCCGCAAAGCTGACGATTTGCCTTGTCCGGGTGGGCGGGATATGTTAAAGTGTGGCCATAGACGTGAGGAGATGAGGGACATGCCGGACAAAAAGAAACGCCGCCGCCGTTGGGGAGACAGGAGCGACGGGAGATATCTGCGCACGCTCGACCCGTACCACGTAGTACCGTCGTATATAATGGTGAAAAAGAACGACGCCTGCAACTATTTTTCCGATATGATCGAGGTCACGGAGATTGACAGGTGGCTGCGGAAAAAACGTCTGGAGGGTATGCCGGGGCTCGGTATGCTGCACCTGATAACCGCGACATATGTGCGCATGTCGTCGCAGTACCCAGCCGTGAACCGCTTCGTGTCGGGTCAGCGCGTGTACGCGCGCGACGGCGTGGAGCTCGTCATGACGGTAAAGTCGGAGCTGCGCGTAGACGCTCCGGAGACGTCGATAAAGGTTCAGCTCGAGATGACGGACACCATATCCGACGTGTACGGCAAGGTCAACGCGCAGGTGGACAAGGTGAAAAACAGCGAGCTGACGAGCACGGACAACGTCGCCGGCGCGCTTGTGAAGTTCCCGCGCCTGATTCTGAAGTTCGTGGTGTTTTTTCTCAACATGCTCGACTATTTCGGCAAGTTGCCAAAGGTGATATTGCAGGCGAGCCCGTTCCACGGCTCCGTGATAATTACCGACCTCGGCTCTATCGGCCTGCCGCCGATCTACCACCACCTGTACAACTTCGGCAATCTGCCGCTCTTCATCGCACTCGGCGCAAAGCACAAGGAGTACGAGATGCAAAAGGACGGCACGGTGATAGAGCGCAAATACCTCGACTACACGATCGTCGCGGATGAGCGCGTGGCCGACGGCTTCTACTTCTCCCAGGTGTACAGATATTTCCGCGCGATACTGAAAAACCCGGAAGTGCTCGAAAACCCGCCGGAGAAAGTCGTCGCGGACGTAGAATAACGGCGCGCGCGCGAACATACCCTTAACGGGGGTGTTGCGCGTGAAGTATAAAATCGCGCTCGCGGCGTTTTTGGTCGCGGTGACGGTGCTGACGGCCGCGCGAGGAGTGCGGTACCACGCGGCGAGGCGCGCGTCGGCGGAGATTCGGAGGACGCCCCTCACGCTCATCGTTGACCCGGGTCACGGCGGAGAGGACGGCGGCGCGGTGTCTGAAAACGGGCTCGTCGAGAGCGGGGTGAACCTCGATATAGCAAAGCGCGTGGACGCGCTCGCGGCGTTTTTCGGCGTGAGGACGGTGATGACGCGCGAGAGCGAGGCGATAGAGTACTCCGCAAACGCCTCCACGACGCGTATGCGCAAGACGGAGGATCAGCACGCGAGGCTCGCGCTCATACGCGCGTCCGACAGCGCGGTGTTTTTGAGCATACACCAGAATCAGTACCCCAAGCCCGGCCCGTTCGGCGCGCAAGTGCTGTACGCGGGGACGCCGGGGAGCGCGGAATTCGGGAACACGATGCAGACGGCGCTGACAGGCGCACTCAATCCGTCGAACCGCCGCGCGGCGTCGCGCATTGAGGACAACATCTTTCTGATGAACCACATAGACTGTCCGGCCGTGCTCGTGGAGTGCGCGTTTTTGTCGAATCCGACGGAGGAGGCGCTTCTCAAGACGGAGCTGTACAGGCTGAAGCTCGCGGCGGTAATAACGGCGGGGTTTCTGCAAAGCAGGGCGGGACTCGAATCAATATACACGGCACAATAACAAAAGAATTGAGAAAAATATGGCAAAGCCGAGAAAAGTTTTCTATTGCACGGAATGCGGCAACGAGCTCCACTCGTGGCAGGGGCAATGCCCAGCGTGTCACGCGTGGAACACGATAGTCGAGGCGCCGGACGAGGCCCCCGCGCCGCGCGGCGCGTCGTCAAAGGCGACGGCCGCAACTGGCCGGGCGACGCCGATGAAGCTCGCGGGGCTTGACTCCGACGAGGAGAGCCGCGTCGCGACGGGTTTTCATGAGTTTGACCGCGTGCTCGGCGGGGGAGCGGTGCCGGGCTCGCTGATTCTCGTTGGCGGCGCGCCGGGGATCGGAAAATCGACGCTTCTGCTGCAAATCTGCGAGGAGCTCTCGCGCGGACATACGGTGCTGTACGTCTCCGGCGAGGAGAGCGAGCGGCAGATAAAAATGCGCGCGGAGCGCCTCGGCGTCGCGGGGGAGAACGTGCTGCTGCTGACGGAGACGGACATCGGCGAGGTGCT
>JAISKU010000103.1 GCA_031261245.1 Oscillospiraceae bacterium
CGCCTCGGGGCAATTCTGACGGAGGAGCGGGAACAGTTCCGCCGCCCCGCCGTGAGCATTGTCGAGCCGTCGCCTCTCGCGCTGACGGCGGAGCAGACCGCCGTGTTCTCGCGGCTGCGCGCGGAGCTTCTTAGGCCGGAGCCGTCGGCGGCGCTGCTGTGCGGCGTCACGGGGAGCGGCAAGACCTCCGTGTACATAAAGCTGATTGAGGAGACGATCGCGCTCGGCAAGACCGCGATCGTGCTCGTGCCGGAGATTGCCCTCACGCCGCAGCTTATGAGCATATTCGTCTCGCACTTCGGCGACGACGTCGCGGTGCTGCACTCCGCGCTCGGCTCCGGGGAGCGCTACGACGAGTGGAAACGGATAAACAGTGGGCGCGTCAAGGTCGCCGTCGGAACGCGCAGCGCGATTTTCGCCCCGCTTGACAACATCGGCCTCATCGTCATCGACGAGGAGCAGGAGCACACGTATAAATCGGAGTCCTCGCCGCGCTACCACGCGCGCGACGTGGCGAAATTCCGCTGCGCGCGCTCGGGCGGACTTCTCGTGCTCGGCTCCGCGACGCCGTCCGTGGACAGCATGTCGCGCGCGAGGGACGGCACATACACGCTCGTGCGGCTGGGCGAGCGGTACAATGAGCGTCCGCTGCCCGACGTGCTGATTGCCGACATGAAGCAGGAGCTGAAGAACGGCTCCGGCGGCGCGATCGGCGGAATTCTTGAAAACGAGATACGCGAGAACATACTGCGCGGTGAGCAGAGCATACTGTTTATAAACAGGCGCGGCGCGGCGCACATAGTCTCGTGCGGGGAGTGCGGCTACACGTTCTCCTGCCCCAACTGCGACGTGTCACTGACGTACCACTCCGCGAATTCGCGGCTCATGTGCCACTACTGCGGGCACTCGCGCGAGGCGGCGGGAGAGTGTCCGGAGTGCGGCGGGCGGCTGAAATTCGTCGGCGCGGGCACACAGCGCGTCGAGGAGGAGCTGCACGAGAAATTTCCCGGAGAGCGCGTCATACGGATGGACGCGGACACGGTCTCGGCGGCGAATCCGCACTCGCGGCTGCTCGGCGAGTTCCGCGACGGAAAGGCGCCGATACTGCTCGGGACGCAGATGGTGGCGAAAGGCCTCGACTTTGAGAATGTGACGCTCGTCGGCGTCGTGCTCGCCGACCTGTCGCTGTACGTTAACGACTACCGCGCGCACGAGCGGACATTTTCGCTGATAACGCAGGTCATCGGGCGCGCCGGGCGCGGCGCACACCCCGGGCGGGCGGTGATTCAGACGATGACGCCCGAAAACGATGTGATACGCCTCGCCTCGCGGCAGGATTACGACGGCTTCTTTGAGCTTGAGATCGCGCGGAGAATCGCGGCGGGCGCGCCGCCCGCGCGTGATCTGCTGACCGTCACCGCCTCCGGCATGGACGAGGCCGCGGTGCTCATGGGCTGCGTGAGGATACGCGACTCGCTCGCGGGGTACCTCAAAAACGAGCCTGACGTCTCGATTCTCGGCCCCGCGCCGACCGCGATACCGAGGATAAACAACCGCTACAGATACAGAATATCGCTGCTGTGCAAGAACAGCCGGCGCATACGCGACACGCTCGCCCACACTGTGCGAGAGTTCGCGCGGGACGGCAAAAACCGGGGCGTCTCCGCCCACGCGGACACCGACCCGTTCGAGTAGGTCGCCGATTACAAGGAGGATTACAATGGCAATACGCACTATTTTGAGAGATTCCGACCCGTCGCTGCGCAAGAAGAGCCGGATCGTATCGGATTTCAACCCGAGGATGCACAAGCTGCTCGACGACATGCGCGAGACGCTGCTGGAGGCGAACGGCCTCGGTCTCGCCGCGCCGCAGGTCGGCGTGCTGCGCCGCGCCGTGCTCGTCGTGGACACGAGCCGCGAGGAGGGCGATGAGGACGCGGTAATCGAGCTGATTAACCCCGAGATTATCGCGCGGGAGGGTGAGCAGGAGGGGAACGAGGGCTGCCTGTCCGTCCCCGGCGTGTACGGGATTGTCAAGCGCCCGGAGACGGTGACTGTGCGCGCGTTTGACCGCTTTGGCAATGAATTTGAGGTCAGCGGCGAGGGGCTAACCGCCCGCGCCTTCTGCCACGAGATAGACCACCTGGACGGCATACTGTTCTCCGACCTCGCGTCGCGCTTCCTGACGAAGGAGGAGCTTGACGAGATCGCGAGGGGCGACGCGGAAGAGGACGCGGACGCGGAAGAGGACGGCGGCGAATGAAAATCGCGTTCATGGGCACGCCGGACTTCGCCGTGCCGTCGCTTGAGCGGCTGTTCGCGGACGGCCACGACGTCGCCGCCGTGTTCACGCAGCCGGACAGACCGAAAAATCGCGGGCAGAAGCTCGCGTTCTCACCCGTAAAGCAGGCGGCGCTCGGCAGAGCGGAGCTGTACCAGCCGGAGTCGCTGCGCGACGGGGACGCGGAGCGCGTCCTGCGCGCGCTCGCGCCCGACGTGATTGTCGTCGTCGCCTACGGTCGCATACTGCCGCCGGAGATTCTGGAGATACCGCGCCTCGGCTGCGTGAATATCCACGGCTCTCTGCTGCCGAAATACCGCGGCTCCGCGCCGATTCAGCGCGCCGTCCTGAACGGCGAGAGCGTCACTGGCGTGACGAGCATGTACATGGCGGCGGAGCTCGACGCCGGGGACATAATTTTCACGAAATCCACGCAGATCGGCGAGGGCGAGACCTCCGGCGAGCTCTTCGCGCGGCTCGCGCCGCTCGGGGCGGAGCTGCTGGGCGAGACGCTTTTTGCGATTGAGCGCGGCGACGCGCCGCGCGTCCCGCAAAACCATGCTGAAGCCACTTTCGCGCCGCCGCTGTCGAAGGCGGAATCGCCCGTGAACCTCGCAAAATCCTCGCGGGAGATCGCGAACCTGATCAACGGGCTCGACCCGTGGCCGGGCGCGACGGTCGAGTTTCACGGCGAGCGGATAAAGCTCTTCGGGGCTTCCGTGGCTGGCGGAGCGCTCACAATCCGCGAGGTGCAGGCTCCGGGCGGAAAACGCATGGCGCTGCGGGACTTTTTGCGCGGACACGCGGACTTTTCGGAGATAATACGGTGACGGCGCGCGAGGCGGCGCACTCGGCGCTCGGCGAGTACCGGCGGCGCGTCGGCGCCGACCCGCGCGAGCTTTTACGCGCGGCGACGAAAAATCTCGATTCCCGCGACGCGGCGCTCGCCGCGCGGATTACGCTCGGCGTGCTGCGCAACATGGCGCTTCTTGACTACTATATCGCGTCCGCGTCGTCGCTGAAAATGAACAAAATCGAGCCGCTCGCGCTCGACATTCTGCGCGTCGCGGTGTATCAGCTCGCGTTTCTCGACAAGGTTCCGCCGAGCGCGGCCGTGAACGAGGCCGTCAGCATCACGCGGCGGCGAATCCCGCGCGCGGCGGGCTTCGTGAACGCCGTGCTGCGCGCCCTGACCTCCGGCGCGCTGCCCGAGGTGACTGCGGCGACGGAGGCGGAGCGTCTGGCGATTTTGTACAGCCACCCGCTGTGGCTCGTGAAAAAGCTCATATCCGCGCTCGGCGAAGCGGAGACGGCGCTGCTGCTCGCGGCGGACAACGCGGAGCCTCCGGTGTACGCGCGCGTGAACACGCTGAAAATCGCGGCGGCTGATTTGCTCTCGCAACTGCGCGGAGCCGGGATCGACGCTGCGGAGTCCGCGCTCCCGGACACGCTGGAGCTGCGCGGCGCGGGAGAGATCGCGGAGCTCGACGCGTTCAAGCGCGGGCTGTTTTTCGTGCAGGGTCCGTCCTCGACGCGCGCCGCGCTCGCGGCCGGGGCGAAGCCGGGCGACACGGTTATCGACGCGTGCGCCGCGCCGGGCGGAAAATCCTTCGCCCTCGCGATTGCAATGGAAAATCGGGGCAGAATAATATCGTGCGACACGCCCGGGCGCGTACATCTGATTGCCGACGGCGCGGCGCGCCTCGGGCTTACGAATATCGAGTGCGCGGCGGCGGACGCGGCGGTCTTTACCGCGCGCTTTGCCGGACTCGCCGACGCGGTTATAGTGGACGCGCCGTGCTCCGGCTTCGGCGTCATGCGGAAAAAGCCGGAAATCCGCTTCAAAACCGAGGCGGAGATCGCGGGTCTGCCGAAGCTCCAGCTCGGGATTCTGTCAAACTGCGCGGAATACGTGAGGCCCGGCGGGGCGCTCGTATACTCGACGTGTACGGTACTTGACAGCGAGAACGCGGACGTCGTGGCGGCGTTCCTCGCGCAAAATCACGATTTTGCGCTCGAGAATCAGACGACGCTCCTGGCGCACCGCGACGGCGGCGACAGCTTTTTCATCGCCGTGATGAGGAGAAAAGCATGACGGATATAAAGTCCATGAGCCCGGACGAGCTCGAGGCCGCGATGGCGGAGCTCGGCGAGCCGAAATTCCGCGCAGGACAGATTTTCACGTGGCTGCACCGTGGAGCGCGCGATTTCGGTGAGATGTCAAACCTCTCAAAGACGCTGCGGGAGAAGCTCGGCGGGCTGTACTGCGTCACGTCGCCCGCAATCGCGGACAAGCGCGTGTCGGCTATCGACGGCACGGTGAAATACCTGTGGCGGCTCGGCGACGGGGAGACTGTGGAGTCCGTCGTGATGAGCTACAGGCACGGCAACACGGTCTGCGTGTCAAGTCAGGTCGGCTGCGCGCGCGGCTGCGCGTTCTGCGCGTCCACGCTCGGCGGGCTCGTGCGGAACCTCGCCCCGTCGGAGATTCTCGATCAGGTCATCTTCTCCGGGCTCGACTCGGGGGTGAAAATCTCCAACATCGTCCTGATGGGCATCGGCGAACCGCTCGACAATTACGACAACGTGATACGGTTCCTCGAGCTTGTGTCGCACCCGGGCGGACTGAATATAGGTATGCGCCACATCTCGCTCTCGACGTGCGGATTGACAGAAAAAGTTGACAAATTGGGGTCTTTGGGCTTACAATTGACGTTAAGCGTTTCGCTTCACGCGCCCGACGACGCGACGCGCACGCGCCTCATGCCGTCAAACCTCGACTGCGGCGTCGCGGCGCTGATGTCCTCCTGCCGGAGGTATTTTGAGAAAAC
>JAISKU010000028.1 GCA_031261245.1 Oscillospiraceae bacterium
AAGCGGCGGATTGCGGAGGGCGAGAGGGATTTTACGTTGTCGGAGAGAATCGAATCGTAGTTGATCATACGAACAGCCCCCTCTCCTCTTGCTCCGGCCGCTCATCAAACACGCAGCCCTTGTCCTTGTACTTTTTCATGATGAAGTGCGTCGCCGTCGCGGTGACGCCGTCAATCGCGGCGAGGTGCGCGAACACAAACTCCGACACGTGGCGCATACTCGGCGCGGTCATCATGACCGCCAGGTCGAACGCGCCCGACATGAGGTAGAGCGACTCCACCTCCTCGTACTGATAGATGCGCTCCGCGATGCGCTCATACCCGTCGCCGCGCTGCGGCGAGATTTTGACCTCGATGAGCGCGGTGACGCCGCCGTCGGGCGCCTTGTCCCAATCGACGAGGGCGGAGTATTTGACTATGACGTGCTCGCGCTCCAAGCGCGCGATCTCGGCGGCGACGTCGGACTCGCCGCGTCCGGTGATCTCCGCGATTTCGCGCGCCGTGAGGCGGCAGTCGCGCTCTAATAATTTCAGAATTTCATTCATTTTTTCCTGTTTTTCCTCCTAATTTACTCGCCGCGGCGAACCTCGGCAATGCCGCTTATTGATTGCAGCCGCGCCATCGCGGCGGTGAGCTCCTCGCTGTTTTTCACCTCGACGGTCATGTTTACGAGCGCCGAGCCGCCGATGTCCCGCGCGAAGATGGCGGTCATCTTGACTTTCATCGCGCTCATCGCCGTGGAGATGTCCACGACGAGGCCGTCGCGCGTCGGCGCGGAGATCGCGAGGGTGGCGTAGTACACGTCGCTGTCGGAGTTCGCCCAATCCACATTCACCCAGCGGCCGGACTCCTCGGGGTCGCCGCGCGATTTGAGGTAGTTCGGACAGTCCCCGCGGTGCACCGAGACGCCGAAGCCGCGGGTGATGAAGCCGATTACGGGATCGCCGGGCACGGGAGAACAGCACTTCGCGAATTTCACGAGGCAGTTGTCCAAACCCTCCACCATGACGCCGTTTACGGGTTTTTTGCGTCGCGTCGGGTGCAGGTCGAGAGTGACGGCGTCCTGCTCCTCCTTTTTCCGGGCGCGGGCGGCGGCGGACAGGTCGTCGCGTATCTTGTTCACGGATTTCTGGGCGGACACGCCGCCGTAGCCGATGGCCGCGAGAAGGTCGTCAAGCGTCGGGAACGCGAGCTTTTCGAGGACGCGCGGCAGCGTCTCATCGTTCGTCACGTCGGCCATTTTGAGGTTGTTGCGCTTGAGCTCCGACTCAAACGCGAGGCGGCCGTGGACAATATTCTCGTCGCGCTTCTCCTTTTTGAACCACTGGCGTATCTTGTTGCGCGCCTCCGGCGATTTGATGATATTCAGCCAGTCGCGCGACGGGCCCTTTGAGGCGTTCGAGGTCTGCACCTCGACAATGTCGCCGTTTTGCAGCGCGTGCGCGTAGGGGACGATGCGGCCGTTGACTATCGCGCCCGTCATGCGGTTTCCGATGGCGGAGTGGATGCTGTACGCGAAGTCGATGGGCGTCGAGCCGGCGGGGAGGTTTACGACGTCGCCGCGCGGCGTGAACACGAACACCTCGTCGGCGAACATGTCGGTTTGCAGCGCCTGATAGAAGTCCTGCGCGTCGGAGTCCTGCTGTGACTCCAAGAGGCGGCGGATCCACGCGAATTTTTCCTCGTCGGTCGTCTTTTTTGTGACGCCCTCCTTGTATTTCCAGTGGGCCGCGACGCCGTACTCCGCGACGTGGTGCATGTCGCGCGTGCGTATCTGCACCTCGAACGGGATACCCTCGCCGCCGATGACGGTCGTGTGCAGGCTCTGGTAGCCGTTGGGCTTAGGCGTCGTGATATAGTCCTTGAAGCGGCCGGGGATCGGCCGGAAAATCTCATGTATATGCCCGAGGGCGTGAAAACACTCCGAGATCGAATCGACGACGACGCGGAACGCGTACAGGTCGAGAATCTCCCCGAACGTCTTTTCCTGCGAGTACATCTTGCGGTAGATGCTGTATATGTGCTTCACGCGGCCGTACACGTCGCACTCGCAGTTGCCCTCGTGCAGGTGACTGCGTATATGCTCCTCCGTCGAGGTGAAGAACGAGGCGTTCTCACGCTCCCGCGCCAGCAGGTCGTTGCGGATGCGCTCATACGCCTCCGTGTCGAGGTAGCGCAGGGAGAGATCCTCCAGCTCCCACTTGATTTTCTGCATTCCGAGGCGGTGGGCGATCGGAGCGTAGATGTCGCGCGTCTCAAGCGATTTTTCGCGCTGTTTTTCGGGCGTCTGGTACTCCATCGTGCGCATGTTGTGCAGGCGGTCGGCGATTTTGATGAGGATGACGCGGATATCGCGCGCCATCGCCATGAGCATCTTGCGCAGATTTTCCATCTGCTCCTCTTCCTTGCTCGTATAGGTGACGCGTGTGAGCTTAGTGACGCCCTCGACAATTTCGGCGACGTCGCCGCCGAATTTTTTCGCTATCTCGTCGTGTGTGGCGGCGGTGTCCTCTATGCAGTCGTGCAGCATCGCGGAGATGAGGGAATCCTCGTCGAGCGCCATCTCGGCGATGATTTCGGCCGCCGCGAGCGGATGAGTAACAAAAGGCGTGCCGTCCTTGCGCTTTTGGCCTTCGTGGGCGGCAACGGCATAGTCAAACGCGCTGCGTAGCCTTACGGTGTCAACAGCGGGGTTGTAGGACTGAACAGTTTCTATAAA
>JAISKU010000062.1 GCA_031261245.1 Oscillospiraceae bacterium
AAAATGACCACGGAGCCCGTGGAAAAACTCATCGTCAAGCTCGCGATTCCGACGATACTCATCATGCTCGTGTCCGGCATGTACAACATGGCGGATACGTACTTCGTCGGCTCCCTCGGCACGACGGCGACGGGCGCCGTGGGGGTGAGCTTCTCGCTCATGGCGATAATTCAGGCGATGGGCTTCTTCTTCGGACAGGGCGCCGGCAACTTCATCTCCCGCGCCCTCGGCGCGCAGGAGTACGACCGCGCGGAGCAGATGGCCTCCACGGGCTTCTTCCTCGCGTTCGGCGTCGGCTGCGTAATCGCGCTGCTCGGCACGGTATTCCTCACGCCTCTCGCGCGTCTGCTCGGCTCGACGGAGACGATTCTCCCCTACGCGCGCGACTATCTGCGCTATATCCTCCTCGCCGCCCCGTTCATGGTCAGCTCGCTCATGCTCAACACCCTCCTGCGCTTTCAGGGCAGCGCGATTTTCAGCCTCATCGGCATGGTCGCGGGCGCGGTGCTCAACTGCGTGCTCGACCCGCTGTTCATCTTCGTGTTCCGCATGGGCGTCGCGGGCGCGGCCATCGCCACGGCGATAAGCCAGCTCGTCGGCTTCATCCTGCTGCTCGCGGGCTGCTCGCGCGGCGGCAACATGCGCATACGCCTGCGCAGCTTCAAGCTCGGCGGCGGCCGACTGACGGAGCTCGTGCGCGGCGGCACGCCGAGCCTTCTGCGCCAGGCGATGGCGAGCGTCGCGACCATCTTCCTCAACCAGTCCGCAAAGGGCTACGGCGACGCCGTAATCGCCGCCGTGTCCGTCGTGAACCGCGTCGTGCTGCTCTCAAACTCCGCGATGATCGGCCTCGCGCAGGGGTACCAGCCCGTGTGCGGCTTCAACTTTGGCGCGCGGCTGTACTCCCGCGTGCGCCGCGGCTTCTGGTTCTGCCTCGCGATCTCCGCGGGCTTTCTCGCCGTCGTCGGCACGCTCTGCTTCATCTTCGCGCCGGAGATTATCGCGTTCTTCCGCGACGACGCGGAGGTCATAAGCATCGGCGCGTTCATTCTCCGCGCCCAGTCGCTGATTCTGCCGCTCTCGAGCTGGATCATGCTCGAGAACACGACGTTCCAGACGACGGGCCGCGCACTCCCGGCGAGCATTCTCGCCTTCGCGCGCCAGGGCATCTTTCAGATTCCGCTGCTGCTGATCCTCGTCCCGCTCATCGGCGTGCGCGGCATACAGCTCTCCACGCCGATTGCCGACCTCGGCTCGTTCCTGCTCTCTATCCCGTTCGGCGTCGTCCTCCTGCGCCAGCTTCGCGGCGTGGACGCCGATACGCTAAAGGTCAACATGGACGACGACATCATGTAATCCGAAAACGACAAAAAAAAGCGGCGGGCAATGCCCGCCGCTTTACCTATGCGATTATTCCGCGCTCGAGCTTCACCATCAGTATCCTCAGCACGCTCTCATCTATCCGCTCCCGCGTCAGCCGCCCGTCCTCAATCGCCGCCTGTATCGCCTTCACCGCGTCCGGCAGACTTTTCGGCGTCAGCAGCATGTCCGCCCCGGCCTCAAGCGCAAGCACGGAGGCCTCGCCGCCCGGATATTTCGTCAAAAATCCCGCGTCCGACAGCGACTCCGTGATAATAATCTTCTCAAACCCCAGCTCACTCCTCAGCAGCTCCGTCACCACGGCGCGCGACAGCGACGACGGCGCGCCCGACGCGTCGAGGCTCGCGGCCGCGGCGTGCGACACCACAACAAAGTCGCTCCCCGACAGAATCCCCGTGCGGAACGGCACGAACTCGCTCTCGCGCATCTCGTCGAGCGTGCGCGGAAGCGCTCCCGGCGCGCTCCCTATCCCCGGAAAATGCTTCAGGCTCGACGCCGCGCCGGTTCCGCGCAGTCCCTCGGTGAACCTCGCCGTCATCGCGGACACCGTCGCCGGGTCCGCCCCGAAAGCCCTGTCGCCTATCTCCGCGTTGCCCGGCGCGACAAGCACGTCGGCCACCGGCGCGAAATCCGCGTTGAACCCGAGGGTTTTCAGCATGTTCCCGATTGCCGCGCCCGCGTCATACGCGCCCTGCGCGTCGCCCGACGCGCCTATCTGCGCCATCGGCGGTATCGCCGCAAACCCCATCGCCCTCTGGGAGCTTATCTGCGCGGCGCTCCCGCCCTCCTCGTCAACACCGAGGAAAAGCGGTATTTTTGAATATTCCTGCGTTTTTTGCAGCATTTCGGCCGTCTGCTCCGGCGTGTCAATATTCTTTGAGAAGTAGATAATTCCGCCCACGGGCGTCTTTTCAAGCGCCGTCTGCGTCGCCGCGCCCGCCTGATACACGCGCTTGTACCCCGTAAGTCCCTCCGGCGTCACGAAAAACAGCTGGTACAGCCGCTCCTCCTCCGTCATCCCCGACAGAATCGCCCTCGCGCTCTCGCGCAGTTGCGCGTTCGGATCCGGCGTCGGCTCCGGAATCGGTGTCGGCTCCGGCTCCTCCACAACCTCCGGCGGCTCGGCCGCGAGCGGCACGCTCTCGTCCGGTATAGACAGCTCATCAAAAAACAGCGGCTCGGAGACAGACGGCAGCTCGCCGCGCCTCGGCGCGACGCCTGAGCTCACCGACGCGTACACAACGGCAAACGACACCACAAGAAACGCGGCCACAAGCGCCGACGCGTATTTTTTCCACCTTGTCAGGTTCAAAAATCTCAACACCAACCCCACCTTCTCTCTTTCTCTCTCGTATCCGCTCTACTCTTCCGCGCCGTCGTCCGCAATCTCGTCCGCGACCTCGTCCACGTCCTCCGCCTCCGGCAGCTCCGGCGTCTCCTCCGTCTCCTCGACCTCCACGGCCTCCCCGTCCTCCTCCAACGCGGCGTACGCGTCCTCCTTGTACAGGCCGAGCTTCCAGCTTATGTAGAACTCGCGTATACTCACGCCTATAATCACGGCCGCCGCCAGCGTCATCGCGCTCCCGACTGCAATCTTCACCGTCGGCGACATCGACGGATCCTCGTTCCTGAAGAGCTGCACAATAAAATATATGAGAAGTCCGCAGCCCACAAGCCTCATCGCCACGTTCTTCTGCGCGCGGACGGCCTGTTCCTTGGGCGTGCGCGTTCTCTTCCTCTTAAACATACGTTTTTTCCTTTCCGGCATTGCACAATTATACTCATGTACAATACAACATATCGTGTGCGTTGTCAACATTTATCGCAAAATAATCGGCGGGGGGCGCACACGCGCCCCCCGCCCCTTTATTTACAGCTGATTTCTCATTATCTTCCCGCTCACCGTTTTCGGCATCTCGTCGCGGAACACCACGATCCTCGGATACTTGTACGGCGCGGTGTGCTCCTTGACGTAATTCTGTATCTCCTTCGCCAGCTCGTCCG
>JAISKU010000127.1 GCA_031261245.1 Oscillospiraceae bacterium
ATGCACCACGCGCAGCAGGCCA
The DNA here is from genome assembly GCA_031261245.1 of Oscillospiraceae bacterium. Lineage (GTDB taxonomy): Bacteria > Bacillota > Clostridia > Oscillospirales > Oscillospiraceae > JAIRRO01. The sequence goes on from JAISKU010000127.1 coordinate 23, forward strand.
TGGAGGCGCAGCGCGAGGTGTCGAACATGACGAACGAGCTTTTGAAAAAGAACGCCGAGACGCTGAAAATGGGCACAATAGAGATTGCGAAGGAGTCCGAGCGCGGCATCGCCGACATCGAGACGCTCGTCGCGACGAACCAGAGCCTTATCGAGACGCTCGAGCAGGTGCGCGAGATTCAGATCGAGGGCGCGGCGAAGCGGCGCGAGGCGGAGGCGGAGCTCGGGCGCATTGAGGGCGAGCTGAAGCAGAAGCTGCTGAATCTGAAGCAGTGAAAGCGCTCCTGAAAAACCGGAAATTCGCGGCGACTGTCGCCGTCATCGTTCTTTACCTGTCGTTGGTTTTCGGCACAACGCACAGTCTGAACAAACAGGCGCAAAAAGTTGAGGCGCTGTTCTTTGACGGCGTGCCGGACACGGAGCAGAATTACACGCGGCCGTCGATTAACTCACAGCTGCAGGTGTGCGCCGACGCGGCGAACGGACTGATTACCGTCGTGGAGGACGGCGCGGACAAGGACGCGCTACGCGCCGCGCGGAACGCTCTGCTTGACGCGGAGACGGTGGAGCGGAAGCTCGAGGCGTACATCAAGCTTACGCTGGCGTTCATGGCCGTTAGCCCAAGCGCGCACGGCGCGGCGGCGGAGGACTACGTCGCGACATTCAACGGCGCGGGCGTGTATATAAGAGTGCTCGCCGCCGACTACAACGCGGAGGTGAGCGCATATTGGAAGACGTCGCACGCGCTGCCGGGGCTGATTTTCGGGCTGTTCGCGAATCAGCCGACGCGGATTGTGCTCCCGATGTGATTAGGAGGAAAAATTGAAAAAACGCATTTTTACGCTTGTTTTGGCGATTATCATGGCGGCGGGTCTCGCCGTTCCGGCGCTCGCGCTCGTGGAAAAGACCGAGGATTTCTACGTCGCGGACTACGCGGGTGTGCTGACGGAGGCGACGAAGAACAACATCATCGACTCGAACATCAACCCGGATAACGGGCTTGAGGGCCTGTGCGACGGCGCGCAGATCGTCGTCGTGACGGTGAAGTACCTCGACGGCATGAAGTCCGACGAGTATGCCGCGCAGCTTTTCAACGACTGGGAGGTGGGCAACCCGACGACGAACAACGGGATGTTGCTGCTGCTCGCGACCGAGGAGAAGAAGGGCTGGCTCGAGGTCGGGGCGGGAATACGCTCGAGCTGGAGCGAGAAAAAAATCGACGACTTATTTGAGGACTATTTCTGGAACGACGTGGACGCGGGGCGGTACGACGCGGCGGTGAACAGCGTGCTGGAGCCGCTTTTCGTGTGGTACGCGGACTATTACGGCCTCACGGGGAACAACAATAACGGCGGCGGGCAGAACGCCCCGGGGAACGTCCCCGAGCCGGATTATCCGGTCTATATTCCGCCGCGTCCGAGTATTTTCAGTCAAATTTGGAGCTTTTTCAGGGTGATAATCTGGATTATAGTTATCGTCGTGGTTATCCTCTTGTTCTCGGGCGGCGCTGACAGGCGGCGATATAACTCCTACTACTCATACATGGGCACGCCGATGCCGCCGTACCGCTGGTGGTACAGGTGGGGCGGGCACAGACCGCACAGAGTGTGGTACAACAACCACCGCGGCGGGCCGAGAGGTCCCGGAGGACCCGGAGGGCCGCGAGGTCCCGGGGGACCGGGCGGCAGACCTCCAGGCGGCGGTGGCGGCTCACGACCCGGCGGCGGATCGCGGCCGTCAGGCGGCTCCTCGGGCGGTAGCTCGCGCCTCGGAGGGAGCGGTTTCGGCGGCTTCGGCGGCGGAGGGAGCTCACGTCCGAGCGGCGGAGGCTTCGGCGGTTTCGGCGGAGGCGGAGGTCGCTCAGGCGGCGGTGGCGGAGGTCACTCCGGCGGTGGAGGTCACTCCGGGGGCGGCGGCGGCCGTCGGTGATTGCAGGTGAATAGCAAAAGGGCGGCCTCGGCCGCCCTTTTTTTCCGCGCGGCGAACCGGAATCGGCGGCGGCGCGTCTAACAGGCGTACGTACAAAAAACACGAAGGGAGAAATCATGACCGATGATACATTCGCGGAACGGATTGTCGCGATGACGCCGACGCTCTACCGCGTGTGCTACTCCGAGCTGCGGGAAGCGAGCGACCGCGAGGACGCAGTGCAGGAGGCGCTTACACGCGCGTGGCAAAAGCGCGCGAGTCTCCGCGACGAGCGATTTATGCAGACGTGGCTTGTCCGCATACTAATAAACGAGTGCCGAAATATTCAGCGGCGGCGTCCTGCGCAGACGCTCGACGAGCTGCCCGCTCCCCCGCCGGGCGCCGACGTCGGACTGCACGATTCGCTGCTGTCGCTGCCCGACAAGCTGAGGCTGCCGATGGTGCTGCACTACATCGAGGGGTACAAGGTGGAGGAGATTGCGAAAATGCTCGGCGTGCCGCAGGGCACGGTGAAGTCGCGGCTTTACGCCGCGCGGCGCGAGATGCGCGAAAAGCTTAGTGAGGAGGCAGAATACACATGGTAGATTTTGAAAACATGAAAGACGCGTTCGGGTCGCCCGACGCCGGATTTGAGCTGGCGGTAAAGGGGACGCTGACACATCTGCGGACGGATCGGCGCGTCCGACGCAGCCACGTTCCGCTGCGCGCCGCGCTAATCGCGGCGATTGTGTTCGCCGTCGGCATCTCGGCGCTCGCCGCAGCGCCCGTGTTGGCGAAGCTCGGGATATTCGACTTCCTGCGGCCGGACGCGGTCGTGCTGCCGGAGGCGGAGGAGCTGATTGAGACGCCGGAGGTCACGCAGAGCTCAGGTGTCGCGGTCTACGACGTGCGCGAGGTGCTCTACGACGGCGAGACGGTAAAAATTGTCGTCGCGGTCACGCCCGTGGACAAGAACACGCTGCTGATCGGGCAGGAGAGCCTCGACGACCCGATAGCGAATCTGTACGGCGACGACGGGACGCCGATCGGCGAATACGCCGCGGCGCGCGGCATGACGACGATGAGCTGCTACGTCAGCATCAATCACGAGAGTGCGGGAATCGACTACTCGTCCGTGGGGTACAAGCTCGAGGGCGACGGTACGCTCGTGTACATCCTTTCCGCGAAGTGGAGCGGCGGCGAGGAGATCGTGCTGAACTACGGCAGCGCGCCGATTTCCGCGAACCGTGACCTCGAGGTCGGCGATTTCACGCGCGGAACGCTGATAGTCCCCATTGTCGGGACGGAAAACCCGACGCGCGTGGTCGAGGCGGCCACCGTGTTCGCCGACCTCGGCGTGCGGGTGGACAAGATCACGCTGACGAGTACGCCGATGGCGATGTACTACAGGATTGATTACACGATAATCGACGCGGAGGTGTTTGACGCGTTCGAGGTGACGGGCATGGGCGCGAGCTTCTCGTTCGTCGATGAGGACGGCGAATCCATACAGGGCGCGCCTGTGGACGGGCGCTCCGGCCGCATTGACGGAAGCGATACGCTCGGAGAGTGCACGGGCGGGCTGCCGCCCTCGGCGGATTTCCCTGAGCGCGTGACGCTGCGCGGATACGAGGCCGGGAGCGACTGGGGCTCCAAATCGTATGAGGCGCACACGTTTGAGCTGAGATAGAGCGAAAAACCTCCCCCGCCAATGGCGGGGGAGGTTTTTTGCGGGTTCGGTTATTCCGCGCTGTCCGTCTCCTCGGGCTGCGGGGCTTCGGGCGCCGGCTCCTCGGGAGCCTCGGTGTACTCGGCGTCGTTCTCCGCGTCGCCGGCGGCCTTTATCGCCGCGATCTCCGCCTTGCGCTCCTCGATGCGCTCCAGCGCCGCCGCGACCTCGGCGCAGTCCTGCTCGAGCTCCGGCTCCGGGAAGAGCTTGTGCGTCTCAAAATACGTCTTGCCTATCTCCAGATAGAGCTTGCGCACGCTTGAGCGATCCGAGGCGTTCTCCGCCTGAAGCTTTGCGATTTTTGCGAATATCTTCGATTTCTCCTCCGCCTTCTTGTAAAGGTCAACCGATACGTCCGCAATCACCCCCGCCACCTCGCGGGCCTTCTGCTTGATGTCGTCGAAATTTGCCATTTGTATGTACCTCCTAAAATTATTCCGGGGACTCCCCGTCCTGTTCTTCCTCGTCTGTTTCTTCTATCTCCTCATCCTCCGGCTCCTCACCGTCGGATATCGCGAGCTTTTGTGCTTTGCGCCACTTGAAGTAGAGTACCGCGCACGACGCGATTATCAGCAGTCCCGAGAGGAGCTGTGACACGCGCACGTCCGTAACCGGGATATACAGGCTGTCCGTGCGCAGCCCCTCAATCCACACCCTGCCGAGGCCGTACCACAGCAGGTACAGGAGAAAAATCTTTCCGTCATAGCTTTTCCGCTTTTTTGAGTAAATATGCAGCAGCAGGAGGCCGAGCGCGTTCCACAGGGATTCGTACAGAAACGTCGGGTGCACGTACACCGTCACGCCGTTGGAGTATTCGAGCCCCATGCGCCACGGCATCGACGTCGCGGAGCCGAACGCCTCGCGGTTTACGAAGTTGCCCCAGCGCCCTATCGACTGGCCGATGAGCAGTCCGAGCCCGCCCGCGTCGAGCATTCGCGCGAAATTCAGCTTTTTCCGGACGCCGTAGAAGATTATCGACGCGCTTCCGAGGATTATGCCGCCGTACACGGCGAGGCCGCCCTCCCGCACGCGGAAGATGTTGAGCCACTTGCCGGCGCCGAAGTATTCCGACGGGTTGAACGCGACGTAGTAAAGCCGCGCCCCGACGATTCCGCCGATCATGGCGCACAGGAAGATGTCCATTACGTTGTCGCGCGTCATGCCGAACGCCTCGCGGCGTTTGAGCACATACGCTCCCGCGAGGAGGAACGCGGCGGCGATGATGAAGCCGTAGATGTAGATTTCAAACCCGAAAATGCTCACGGCGCGCGGCGGATTGAGCCGAAAGCCCTCGCCGAAGATCGGGAAGATTATTACTGGGTCGCTCATTCGGTTTCACCCGCTTTCGGCGTGACTACGGAGATTGCGAGGTTTTCGGGCTTCATGTTCTCGCGTATGAAGTCCACGACCTCGTCAAACGTCACGGACAGCAGCACGTCGGAGGCGGTATACGCGTCGTAGCCCCTGAAATAGCCGCCGGCGTAGTTATAGCATATGCTCTCAAAGGAGTTGAGGGCACGCATGTAGCGTCCGAAATTCGCCTTCTTTATCCGCTCAAACAGCGCTCTGTCGCCGCCACCGTCGCAGACGCGGGCGATTTCCGCCTTTATCTCCTCAAAAACCCTGTCGGGGGCGGCGCCGTTGCCGCCGAAAACCGAGTAGGCGACGCCGGCGGTGGACTCAAACGCGGCCTGAAAATCGGACTTGACGACGCCCTCGGCGTAGAGCCGGAAGTACAGCGGCGAGGATTTCCCCGCGATCAGCTCCGTCGCGAGCGAGCCGATCGTGTCGAGCCGCAGGCGCTCCGCACCGCGCTCCGGGCATTCGGCGGAGCCGCCGATCATGTAAATCGGCTTGGACACCTCCATGGCGCGCTCCGCGCGCTGTGACACCGGCGCGCGCTCCTCCGCGCCGCCGTAGTCGCGCTCCGGCGGGGAGACGCGCGTTGACGGGAGGATTTTCCGCGCGAGCTCAAATATCCTGTCGGGATCCACATCGCCCGCGACGACGAGCGCCATGTTCGACGGGTTGTAGAAGATTCTGTGGCAGTTGTACAGCGTCTCGTCGGTGATCTCCGCGATGGACTCCACCGTGCCGGCGACGCTGTCGCGCACGGGATTGTGGCGGAAGAGCAGCTTCATGAGGCCGTAGTAGGCGGCGTAGTCCGGCTCGTCCTCTGTCATGCGTATCTCCTGCCCGATTATGCCCTGCTCCTTTTCGACGCTCTCCTTCGTGAAGTACGGCACGGACACGAAGCTGAGGAGGATTTTCAGGTTTTCCTCGAATTTCTCCGTGCTCTCGAAAAAGTACGCGGTTATGTCGCTCGATGTGAACGCGTTCGGCTGCGCGCCGTTCGCGGACAGCTCCGCGAGGGCGTTGCCGTCCTCCGTGTCGAACATCTTGTGCTCAAGGAAATGCGCGACGCCCTCCGGCGTGTCAATCCACTCGCCGCCGAGCTTGAAGCGGCGGTCGGCCCCGCCGTAATCGGTCGCGAAGAACGCGTATGTCTTGTAAAACCCGCTCTTTTTGACGACGTACACGGGCATTCCGTTATCGAGCCTGTCGGAGTAGACCTGCTCGCGAATGAGCTCATAGCTTTTACTCTTCATTTGTCTTGCCCTCCATGAAGTACGCGGAGTCGAGCACCGCGCTGTTCGCGACGGCGATTATCTCCTCGCGCGTGACCGCCTCCGCGAGCGAGGCGAATTCCTCCGGCGTGTACGTGATCCCCGCTATCATCTGGTCAAAGCACGCTTCCTCGAGACCGCCGGGGCGGTCGAGCGCGGCGAGCCGCTCCGTCATCACGGCGCGCTTTGCCGAGAGGAATTCCCAGTCGGACACGTCGCCGGACTTTATCGCGTCGAGCTGCGCGAGAATTTCGTTGTACGCCCTGTCGAAGTTCGCGAATTCCACGCCGCTTGAGACTATCAGGACGCCCTTGTGCTTCTCTATCATCGAGCTCGCGTAGTAGCAAAGCGACAGCTTTTCGCGCACGTTGAGGAAGAGCTTTGAGGTCACGCTTCCGCCGAACGCGGCGTTGAACACAGCGAGCGCGGCGTAGTTCGGCGCGAGCATCGTCTTACCGAGGCGGAGGCCGATGGCGAGCTTGCCCTGCGTCACGTCGAGCTTTTCCGTGAATTTGCGCGTTTCCGGCGCGGGCGGCGCGAGGAGTATCTGCGTGCCCGCAGTCTCCGGGGCGGCGGTGCGCGGCAGACCGGCGAGCGCGTCCGCGACGGCGGATTTCACGCGCCCGGGCTCCGCGTTGCCGCAGTAGAACACCTCTACGCGCGCCGTGTCGAGCAGCTTTTTGTAGTGTACCGTCAGGGCGTGCGCCGTTATCGCCTTCGCCTCGCGCTCTCCCCCGAGCTTGTTGACGCCGAACGCCTCCTCAGAGCACATGTTGCGCAGCAGCGCGTCGAGCGCGTAGGAGCGCTTTTCGTTTATCCCGGCGCGTATCTCGTCGATGAGATTTCTGCGCTCGCTGTCCACGTATTCCGACGTGAGCTGTCCGCCGTGCGTTTTCGGCGTGAGCAGCATCTCTCCCACGAGCGCCGTCACGCGCTCCAGTATGCTCTCGCCGTTTGGAAGGTAGTCGTCGTCGATGAAGTCCGCGAAGAAGCCGACGCATTGCAGCTCTCCCTTTTTGCGGACGGTCGGCTCGATTCGCGCGCCGTAAAGCTCGTCCGTAATCACGGCGAGGCTCTCCATGTCGGGGTGTACGGCCGTGCCGCGGCGCAGCACGCGCGGCAGAAGCGCGTTCTTCGCGGCGTTTTCGCGCGTGAGCTCGGTGATGAGGTTCACGGACAGACAGCCGGTTTTGAATTTGTCGGTGCGCGCGCACGTCAGTCGCAGGCGCGGCGAGACGTCGAATTTTTCGATTTTCAGCAAGTAGGAGCCCTCCCGCTTCTTAATTGATACGATTATAACATGGTTTTTCTTACATGTTAATGCAATTCATGTTAATTTTCAATTAAAATTTTCGGGGCGCGCACCGTCGGCGGTTTTCCGCGCTGCGCCTCGATCTCGTACACGCCGCGCGGCGTCCTGATGCGCGCCGTGTAGCCGCCCCAGCTCTCCGGCAGTCGCGGGGCAACGGTGAGCTCGCCGTTTTTCATCGTTATACCGAGCAGCTCCTCGAGCGTGACGCGCAGAAACCAGCCCGCCGCGCCCGTGTACCACGTCCAGCCGCCGCGCCCGCTGTGCTTGGGGTTGGAGTAGACGTCGGCCGCGAGGACGTAAGGCTCCGCGCGGTAGACGTCGGCGTCGCGACCGCCGGGGAGGATTGCGTGCAGGAGCTCATAGCCGCGCTCCGCGTCGCCGGAGATGAGGAATCCCATTGCGAGCCAGACGGCGCCGTGCGTGTACTGCCCGCCGTTCTCGCGGAAGCCGGGGCTGTAGCCCTTGATATAGCCCGGCGACACGTCGCCCGACGAGAACGGCGGGTCGAAGAGCTTGACGACGCGCGTTTGCGGGTCGTAAAGGCGCTCATACGCGCTGTCGAGCGCCGTTTGCACGCGCTCCGGCGAGCGCGGCGAAGCTCTGCGCGATGGAGTCGATCTCGCACTCTGGACAGCCAGCGCCGCCGAGCACGCCGCCGTCGTCAAAGTAGCCGCGGCGGAACCATTTTCCGTCCCACGAGCGCTCTGCCGCGGCGCGGCGCTCCGACGCGGCGGCGCGGAAACGGCGGGCGGCGTCCGCGTCGCCGAGGGAATCCAAGAGCTCCGCGAAGTCGTCGGCGACGTGCGCGAAGAACCACGTGAGCCACACGCTCTCCCCCCGCCCGCGCGCGCCGACGAGGTTCATGCCGTCGTTCCAGTCGCCGCCGCCGATGAGACACAGGCCGTGCTCCCCGACGCCGCGAGAGATGACGAGCTCCACGGCGCGTATACCGTGGCGCAGCAGCGATTCCGAGAGCGGCGAGACGCGGGCGCGCTCATACCTCTCGCTCTCGTCGCGCGACAGGACAGGCGCGGAGATGTACGGCGCGGCTTCGGACAGGAACGATGTGTCGCCAGTCATGCGCGCGTACCGCGTGAGCGCGTAGGGCAGCCAGAGCATGTCGTCACTGCACCGCGTCCGCACGCCGCGCGGGGAGAAGCCGGGGATTTCGGCGCCGGGGTGCCACCAGTGCAGCACGTCGCCCTCCTCGAATTGCACCGCGGCGCAGCGCAGTATGTGCTCGCGCGCGACCTGTGGGTGCGTCATGATCAGCGCGCACGCGTCCTGGAGCTGGTCGCGGAAGCCGTAGGCTCCGCCGCACTGGTAGAGCGACGTGCGGGCGAGCATACGGCAGGCGTACGTCTGGTACAGCGCCCAGCCGTTTATATAGTTGTCGAGGTTCTCGTCCGGCGTGTGTATCTCGATCGCCGAGGTGAGGCGCTCCCAGTGCGTTCTCGTCCTCTCGAGCGCCGCGCGTGCGGTCTGCAAGTCCGCGAGCTCGCGCGCCGCGGCGTCGTCGCCCGTTGCGATTGCGATAGCCGTGCGCGGGGTTGTGCGGAACGATGCGCAGGAGCGGAAGCCCGCGCCCGTCTGTCCGTCGAACGCGCCCGTGAGAAAGCTGTGGCGCGAGCACGTGAATTCCCCGATTCCGCCCGAGAGCGCGACTGTGAGGCGCGTTTTGACGTCCGTGTTGTAGGGGTTTGACGCGACTATCGCGCCGTTTTTGAGCTCCGTCACGACGTTTGTGCCGTCGTCCGCGCCGTCGGTGAGGTCGATATCCGCGCAGCACACGAGCCTGACGGGCTCCGAGCACTCGATTATGAGCGCACGCGCCCCGCCGTCCGGCGGCACGAACGCGGTGGTCGCGATTTTGAGGTTGCCGACGCGCTTGTCCCATCGCGCCCAACCGAAGCCGTAGGTGACGCGGCAGGGGTTGCCGTCGCGCGAGGCAAAAACGGACACGCGGCCGCGTGAGGTCTCGACGAGGACGCGCTCCGTGCCGCGCGTCGCGAGGCTGTCGTTTTTCCAGCGGTTTATCTGGTTTTCGCGCGCGTTGCCGCGCCACATGTAGCCCGTGCCGGCGTCCGTGGCGAGGCAGCCGAAGTCGCCGCCGACGAGGAGGTGGCTCCACGCGTTTTTAGGCAGGCCGTCGAACCGGAAGCTCCCGTCGGCGTTGCGGGCGTAACTGACGGGTTCAGCGTTTTCGTCGGGCGATATTTGCGGCGGGCGAGTTGTTGACGGGCGCTCGGGGAGTTCGAGCTTTTCCCCGGACAGGAGCGTTATCTTCGCGACCGCGAGCGCCACGTTCGCGCCGGGCGAGCTGCGCGGCACGACATGGGCTCCTCCGCGCGCGCCTATCGCCGCGTCGCGCCCGGCTTCGCGCAGGAGCCGCAGCGCGCCGTCGCGCAGCGGGGAGGTGTACTCGCCGCCCTCGTCGGTGAGCAGGAGCAGGTCGAACGGCGCGCCGCACTCCGACAGCACGGCGTGCGCCCCGATGAGCTCGCGCGTCGCGTCGAG
>JAISKU010000195.1 GCA_031261245.1 Oscillospiraceae bacterium
ATGATTTTCATCAGCTCCGCGACGGTGTACAGCTCTCCCCACACCTTTATCGCGCGCGGCGGGCACACGTCGGCGCATTTCAGACAGTTTTCGCACTCCGGCGCCTGCTCCACGCGCTCAAGCACGCCGTCCGCGTCGAAAATCAGCGGCGCGCCGCCGAGCGGACAGGACTTGACGCACCAGCCGCACTTGTCGCGCGACAGGCACTTCGACGGGTAGAAGCCGAGCCTGCGGCGCGGCTGAATCGTCTCGGGATTCGAGCACCAGATGCAGCGCATCGTGCAGCCCGTGAAGAATATCTCCGTGCGGATGCCCGGGCCGTCGTGGATCGTGTATTTTTGGATGTTAGAGACGAGGCCCGCGGGCTCTCCGTTCTTTGTGTACAGCAAATATCACCTCTTTGCAAGCTTTTCGGCTGACGTGCGTGTGCTTGGTGGGGTTAGTTCTCCGGGTCTAAAATTGTATAACTGTCTTCGAATTTCAGTATGGTCTCCGCGGAACAAGATCCGGTCTCTCAACCGTAACCAAGGCGTGACGTCTGTCCTCGTATATCCCGCGCGCGTAGAGTATTCTGGATTCGAGTTGAAACGCCGCAAGCTCGTCCCTGCACATATCCGCCAACGCGTCCAGTTCGGTGGCCGTAAGCGCCCGCTCCGCGTCGCTAATCTTGTAAAGCTCAACGACACTCACCGCGTCGTCGAGTGTCTTGCGGCACAACAGCGCACCCCTGTCGCTGTGTATGTCCACTGAAAACGCCTCGCGCGCGTTCTGCCGCAACTCATCCTTGATTTTGCCCCAAAACGCACTTCTCTCAAGCTCCCGGCGCGCCGTGCCGCGTTCGTAGGCTATCTTATTCTCCAAGTCACGCTTATTCCGCTCCTGCTCGTTCCTCCGCTCGTTCCGCTCACGTTCGCGCTCCCGCTCCTGTTTCCTCTGCCACTTCTTAAATCGCCTTTCGCGACCCCACCGCGAGTTCCGAATACTCGATACTATACTCGATACTATTCCAAAAACGACCACTAAAACCGCCACCACGATCCATTTCTGCATGATATTGATACCTTCCCGTCAAACACTAAATTTCAGTAGGGTCTCCGCGGAACAAGATCCGGTCTCTCAACCGTAACAGCAGCGCCATGTCCTCTCGTGTCCGTGTCTCGCGTGTACGAGTATTGGCTTACTCTGCATTCGAGTTGAAACGCCGCAAGCTCATCCACGCACATATCCGCCAACGCGTCCAGTTCGGTGGCCGTAAGCGCCCGCTCCGCGCCGCTTCGGTACGAGGTGTCGATCTTGTAAAGCTCAACGTCACTCACCACGTCGTCGAGTGTCCCGCGGCACGTCAGCACACCCCTGTCGGGGTATATTCCTACTACACGCGCCGCGCGCGCGTTCTGCCGCAGCTCCTTCTTTATCCTGTCCCAAAACGCACTTTTCTCAAGCTCCCGGCGCGCCGCGTTACGTTCGTAGGCTCTCTCACTCTCCCAGTCACGCTCGTCCCGCTTACTCTCCTTCTTCCATCGTCTTTCCCTGCTCCTACGCGATCCCCGAATACTCGATACTATACTTGCTACTATAAAAACGACCACTAAAACCGCCACCACGATCCATTTCTGCATGATTTTCTTCCCTTTCCGTCAATCAAAGCTCAATTCCGTGCGGCCGATGAGGTCGTTTTGGAGCTCATTTGACAGCTCCACAAAGTACGCGCTGTAGCCCGCGATGCGCACGACGAGGTCCTTGTACTTCTCCGGTGTCTTTTGCGCGGCGAGCATCGTCTCGCGTCCGACGATTGAAAACTGGCTCTGCATCCCCTGATTCGCGAAGTACCCGTCCATTAGCGAGATGAGCGCGTCGCGGCCGGATTCGCCGGACACGGCCGTCGGGGCGAATTTCCAGTTGAGGATTATGCCGTTGCCGATGCGCTGGTGGTCGAGCTTCGCGACGGAGTTCGCCACAGCCGTCGGGCCGCGTCTGTCGTGCGAGCCGAGCGCCGTGTGCGCCGGGCCGATGCAGTCGCTGACGGGCTCCCCGGCCTTGCGGCCGTCCGGCGTCGCGGACACGACGGAGCCGTGCATGACGTTGTTCGTCACCGAGAACACGCCGGGCATGAACTCCCCGCCGTGCGCCGTCGGGCGGTGCTCTATATGCTTGCAGTACGTCGCCATGACGAAGCGCGCGATGTCGTCCGCGTAGTCGTCGTCGTTGCCGTAGTGGTGCATTCTGTCGGAGTTGACGAGCGCGTAGAGCGGCTCATACCCCTCCCAGTTCGCGCGGAGGGCGGTGAGCAGCTCCTCACCCGTGACGCGCTTCTCGTCGAACACGAGCTGCTTCACGACGGCGAGCGAGTCGGACGCCGTGCCGATTCCGACGCCCTGCGGGCCGGAGCCGTTGTACGTCGCGGAGCCCGTGGTGATGTCCGCGCCCTTTTCTATCGGCCCCTCGATGAGCAGGGACAGGTACGGGAGCGGCTTGAGGCGCTGGTGCGTGAGGTCGTTCTTTTGGACGAGCCCGACGAGGATATCGCACCAGTATTTCATCTGCTTGTCGTAGGATTCCAAGACCTCGTCGAACGATGTGAACGTCGCGATGCCGCCGTTGTCGGGGCCGAGCGTCTTGCCCGCGCCGACGCACTTCGCGTACTGCTTGCAGCTCGATGAGCAGTCGAGGCACTTGCCGCCGTTGATGGCCAGCTGCATGATTTTCGTGAGGTTGACCGAGCCGGAGTCGTGCCAGCCGTAGGTTTTGCCCGGGACGCTCGGCTCCACACAGCCGACGCCGACGTAGTCGCGCGCGTCCTCAAGCGTGCGGTCATAGTTGAGCAGCGACTGAATCATCGGGCCGTCGTTGAATATCTTCGGCTCGCCCGTGCCGATTCTGATGACGTTGAACACCTTGATTTTGAATTCGCGCGGGCTGTTCTCATGCAGTCGCACGCCCATCCACGGGTTCGGAATCCGCGTGTGCGCGTGCGCGTCGAGCACCATGTAGGACAGGTCGTTCGTGCTGTCCTCGCCGTTCGCGTCCACGCCGCCGACGTCGAGCGCCGTGCCGCCCATGATTGTGCCCGAGGAGAAGAATATCGCGTTCTTGTCGCGTATCTTGCGCAGCTCGTGCATCTTCAGGAAGCTGTGCTCGATGAGCTCCTGCATAAACTCGCGGGTGAGGGTACCGCTCTCGGTATCGTTCTTGTAGAACGGGTAGAAAATCTTGTCGAAGCGGCCGTAGGTGACGCTGTGGCCCGACGTCTCGATGATTATCATGTTCGTGGCGATGTGCCAGAGCTGAATCGCCTCCCAGAAGTCGCGCGGCGCGCCCTCCGCGACCTGTAAACAGTTCGAGGACACGCGCAACAGCTCCGCCTTGCGCGTCGCGTCGCTCTCCGTCTTTGCCATCTCGGCGGCGAGCTCTCCGTAGCGCGTTATGTAGGACTTCACGCCGTCGAGCATAATGAGCTCGGCCGTGTAGAATTGCTGTTTTTTGCTGTCCTCGGGGAGAGTTGTGTCGAGCTGCGCCATGCGCTCCTCAATCTCGCGGCGGATTCCGCCGAAACCGACGCGCAGGAGCTTTTCGTAGTTCGCCGTGACGTGTCCGACGCCGGCGTAGATGAACAGATCCTCAAGTAGCACGGCCGCGCCAAGGTGTGAGCCCTTAGCCTCCTCCTCCGTGTACAGCGCCGTCGTGGCCTCGGAGATCGTGTTGCCCTTCCAGAAGCTCTGAATCGACAGGATGTCGTCCTTCGTCTTGTCGTCGATGACGTAGCGGTCGTTGAGGCGCTTGTCGAGCGGGCGGTTTTGAAGCTCGTCGCACAGCCAGTCGATCGAGAATTCGGGGTATATCGGCGCGCCGTTCGGCGGGGCGACGAGCTCGCCGACGATGAGCTCATCCTCCCAGATTTGCACGGGGTACGTGGAGAGCACGTCGCGCAGGGCGAGCGCCCACTTGATGTTCTGCGGGTACTGCGCGTACTTTTTGAACGCCTCCGTCACGACGAGCGCGCGGTGCGAGTCCGCGGTGGAGTCCCTGTCCTTTATCCAGCGCAGCATTTTGTTTATGCGCGGGAACGGCGACGGGTTCTCCGTCAGACCGGAAATCCCGACCCCCCATTCGCGGTCATACGGCTCTATTGCGAGCGGGGCACCATACGTTTTATCAGACATTTCAACGCCTCCATAAGATGTTATTATTATCTGCTGTTATTATAGCACACCTGCGCGCATTGTACAATACAAATAATGATTACTGTTATGCGTTTTTTTGTTCATGTTTTACGCAAAATTTCCAAATTAAAGATTGCCTTTGCGCCGCGCCCGTGTTATAATAACGAACAATTTGAAAAAACGAGGTTTTTCTTTTGAGATACTTCCTTGTGGCGTTTGTGCTGGCGCCGATAGCGCTCATCTCGCTCGTCGCGTCGCACACGTTCTTCAGGTGCAAGAGCGAGAAAAAGAATCATTTTCTGCTTGTGCTCGTATCGGTGCTGTTCATACTTATCGGACATCTGCTTGAGCTTTTGAGCAACAGCACGGGTGAGGCGTTCACCGCGATTCGCGTGCTGTATTTCGGAAGCGGTTTTGTGTCGCCTTTTATCCTGTTTTTTATCGCGGATTACTGCGACGTCAAGTTGCCGTCCCTGCTGAAGGCGTTTTGTCTGTTCATCTCGATTGTGTACATCGTCGGCGCGTGGACGACGGACAGGACGGGTCTGCTTTACGCGACGTATGAGTACGATTCCGTGTCGTCGCACCTGCTGCTTTACGAGCCGGGGACGTTGAGCTACGCGTTTCGCCTGCTGCCGATAGTCTATCTCATCGGCTCCACCTTCATACTCATACGCGCGCTCAAGAATCGGCGCGGCAGATACCGCAAGACGATTGTGATACTGCTCATAACGGCGCTGGCGCCGTATGTTGTCGAGACGGTAATGTACGTTCTGCCCCTCGCGCTGGGCATCACCGCGAACATTTACTTCACCCCGCACGTCCTCGCCGTGATGGCGTTTCTGCTGTACATCGGCGTCATACGCTACGACATGTTTGACGCCGCGCCCATCGCCGCGATGATGGCGATGGACACGATCTCCGAGGCGTTTATACTGCTCGACCGCGATCTGAGCTGTCTCTCGACGAACAAGCCCGCGAGGGTGATTTTCCCGTGGCTTGACGACCTCGAGCGCGGGAAATCGGTGTACCTCTCCCCGGGCTGGCCGAAGGAGCTGTCCGTCGAGGCGATTACGGGCGGCGGGAGCTCCGTCGATTTCATGCTGCCGTGGGACTCAACGCACTGCTACCGCGCGAGCATAAACCGCGCCGACGACGTGCGACGCCGCCGCAGCCGCGATCTCTGGTCCGTTCTGATTCAGGATATAACGGAGTCGGAGAATTTCGTGAAGCGCCTCGAGGAGGCGGCGTACACCGACACGCTTACGGGGCTGTACAACCGTCGCCATTTCGCGGAGATCGCGACGCCGTTCATCGAGCGCGCGCAGCGGCTGGCCCTGCCGTATTACGTGATAATCGCCGACCTCGACTTCTTCAAGTGCGTGAACGACGAGCACGGGCACCTCGCCGGGGACGCGGTTCTGCGCAACACCGCGCGGCTGATGAAAAACGCCGTGCGCTCCTACGACATACTCGCCCGGTGGGGCGGCGAGGAGTTCATACTGCTGATAACCGATCCGGACGAGGAGACCGCGCTCGCCCTCGCCGAGCGCATACGGCAGAGTCTCGAGTCATCGGAGTGCGACTACATGGGGAAAAAGCTGAGGATCACGCTTAGTCTCGGCGTCGCGAAGAATTCCGACGGCTGCGACATGACGGAGCTCGTCAGGCGCGCGGACGACGCGCTGTATATCTCAAAGCAGACAGGGCGCAACCGGGTGACCATGTGGAGCAAATAGACCGCGAGTTCCTGTCCGGGCTGCTGCCCGAGGGCGTGACGCTCATTCTGCGGGAGTCGTCGCCGTCCACGAATTCGGAGCTGCGCGCGCTCGCGAATGACGGCGCGGCGGAGTACACGCTGCTCGTCGCCGGTCGCCAGACCGACGGTCACGGGCGGCAGGGCAAGCCGTTTTTCTCCCCGCCGGACAGCGGCGCGTACCTCTCGCTGTTGCTGCGTCCGGCGCCGAGTGACGATATCGCGGGGCTTGTCACCTGCGCCGCCGCCGTCGCCGTCGCGGAGACGTGCGAGGACGTGTTCGGCGTCAGCGCGGGCGTCAAGTGGATAAACGACATCATCGTAAACGGGCGCAAGGTCGCCGGAATACTCGCCGAGGCGTTCGACACGGACGGGTTTTTCGTGGTTCTCGGCGTCGGCGCGAACATCGTCGCCCCGCCGGACGGGTTTCCCGAGGGGCTGACCATCGCCGGGGCCGTCACCGACTCCCCGCCGGAGTACGCGCGGGAGCGCTTCGCGGCTGGGACGGTGACGCGGTTTTTATCGTACTTCGGAGGCGGCGCGGACGCGATTTACGAGGCGTACGCCGCGCGTCTTGAATACACATCCTATGAGGAGGTCACAGAGAACTGATGCACACAGACGTAAAGACAAGGGACATCGTAACCACCGCCGTTTTCGCGGCGCTTATCTGCGCGGCCGCGCCGTTTTCGGTGCCAGTCGGGCCGGTGCCCGTATCGCTCGCGACGCTTATGATATACATCGCCTCGGGCGTGCTCGGCCGCACGCGCGCGAGCGTCGCCGTGCTCGTATATATCGCGCTCGGCGCGATAGGACTGCCCGTGTTCTCCGGATTTTCCGGCGGCATCTCAAAGATTTTCGGCGTGACGGGCGGCTATATAATCGGCTACCTCCCGCTCGCGTTTATCTCCGGCGCGTTCTCGGGATTCTCCGGGCGGCGCGCGTGGCTGTATCCCGCCGGCATGGTGCTCGGTACGCTCGCGCTGTACGCGCTCGGGACGGCGTGGTTTATGTTTCAGACGGGCAACCCGCTCCTCGGGGCGCTCGGCATGTGCGTACTGCCGTTTTTGCCCGGCGACGCGGGGAAAATCGCCATCGCGGCTCTCGTCTCCCCCGCCGTGCGCCGCCGCGTCGGGCGTTAGC
>JAISKU010000065.1 GCA_031261245.1 Oscillospiraceae bacterium
TCACTCTCCGTCTCCGTGAGCCACAGCTCAAAGCTGAAGTCGCTGCCCTCCCCGAGGGCGCTTTTTACGGTGATGTCGCCGCCGAGGAGCTGGACAATGCGGCGGGAGATGGACAGGCCGAGACCGGTGCCGCCGTATTTGCGCGTCACGAGGCTGTCGCCCTGCTCAAACGGCTTGAAGATCGTCTCAAGGTTTTCCGCGGAGATGCCGATGCCCGTGTCGCGCACGTCGAAGCGGACGAGCGTTTTGCCGTCGCGCCTGTCGAGGCGGCGGATGCCGAGGAACACGTGGCCGAGCTCCGGCGTGAATTTTACGGCGTTGCCCAGGAGGTTGATGAGCACCTGGCGCAGGCGCAGGGAGTCCGAGCGGAAGGTGGAGGGCTTGAAATCCTCGAAATCCGTGTCGAAAACGATGTTTTTCTCCGCGCAGCGCGGGCGGATTATGCCGTCCACCGTCTCAAAGAGCTCCGTGAGCTCCACGGTCTCCTCGGTAATCTCAATCTTGCCGGCCTCGATCTTCGAGATGTCGAGAATGTCGTTGAGCAGGCCGAGGAGGTGGCGGCTTGACGTCTCTATCTTGGCGACGTTCTCCTGCACGTCGTCAATCTCCGAGGATTTGAGCGAGATCTCCGCCAGGCGGCGGTGGACGATGCTCGTGATTCCTATGATGGCGTTCATCGGGGTGCGTATCTCGTGCGACATGCGGGCGAGGAATTCGCCCTTGTGCTCGTTCGCGCGGTTGGCGGCGTCCACGGCCTGCTCCAGCTCTATCTGCTTGAGCGAGAGCTCCGTGACGTCGGTGGAGACGATGATGTAGCCGATGCGCTTCCCGGCGTTGTCGAGCAGATAGTTGGCGGAGCCGCGGTAGTAGCGGCCGTCATGCTCACTGAAGAACACGGAGGCCTCCCGCCCCTCGTGCAGGGCGTCGAGCGGGTCGAACTCCGACAGCGGCGGGTAGATGCTGTTCTCCGAATACGGGGCGCCGACGACCTCCTCGAGCGTCTTTTGGTCGAGGGCGAGGCCGTAGTCGTTTAGATATATGATGTTCATGTCCATGTCGGTGATGCAAAGCGGGCTTCCGACGCTTCCGACGACGCTGTCCGCCATCTCGTCAAAGGAGTCGGACAGCATACCGAACTCGTCGCTCGCCTGCGAGTTGAAGCGGAACTGGCGCTCTCCCTCCCGGAAGCGCGAGAGGCCGTTGATTATCTGGCGGATGTTGTCCGTGAGCCACGAGGCGAGCCAGATGGCGACGAGCACGACGAGGAGGATGATGACGGCCGTGATCGTTATGAGCTTTTTGGAGGTGGCGTCGAGATTCTCCTGCGTGGCGACGGTGAGCGCGTCGTTCGTCGCCTGCGCGGGGGAGGTGAAGTCCTCAATGCTCGACCCTATCGCGACGAAGCCGAAGCCGACGCGCAGATTGCCGTTCGCCTCGCTCGGCGCGTAGCGGCCGGTGTAGTAGGGAATGGCGGCGGCGGTGTTGAGCTTCCACAGGCCGCTCCACAGAATATACAGGGAGCCGGAGCCGCCGCGCTCCGCGAGGTCGAGCCAGCCTGTGCACTGGGGCGCGTTGTTGAGATAGCGGCCGTCAAGGCCGACGAATCCGAGCTTCGTGAGGTCGGCGGCCGGAGTGTGGTCGGGGTCGGGGCCGTGCGAGGTGTTTGAGCGGGCCTGATTGAGGAACGTCTGCTGCCCGATGATGAGGTCGTACACGGGGTCGCCGGTTTTGGAGCGGGCGATGAGGTCGGGCCAGCCGGCGGCGAGGATAGCGACGCGCTCCTCCGCGGTAAGAGTCTCATATTTCGCCGAGTCAACGCCGCACTTCGCGAGGAGCGAGGCGTATATCGTCTGGGATATCCACGGGAGTTGGGGGTCGCCCGTCTCGGGGTTGAAGCCGACGATGGAGTTGTGGCGCGGGTGGGCGATGGAGCGGCACTGGTAGTCCCAGATGAACGCGTAGTTGCCCTCCGCGGCGCTCGGCAGCTCCACATACCGGTTGCTCATCGGGGTCTGGTGGTCGACGAACTCCATGATGTGGTCGTGGTCGAGCGCGAGGGTGACGTAGCCGATTTTTACGCCGTCCACGTACACGGGAGTCGCCCAGCGGACGATGGCCTCAAAGCGCTCTCCGTTCGGATTCTCCTCGCCGGCGTAGCTCTGCGCCTCGGGATTGTACTCGATGGGGTATTGGCGCGTCTCCTCGGCGGCCTTGACGTTCGCGGGAGTGTAGACGCCGATCATGTTCGTGCCGACGTAGGCGCCGATGACGTCGGAGACGTATATATCGCCGCCGGGCGTGTTCGTGAGCGAGGGCAGGGCGTTCCAGTAGTCCTCCGCGCGGATGAACGTGTTGCGGCGGTCGGTGACGTCGCGCAGCTCGCCGGTGACGAAGGCGTCGGCGTGGTTGACCTTGCGGGAGTAAGGCAGGTCTGTCGTGGAGACGCGGATAAGCTCACGCCCGTCGAGGCCGAGGAACGTGACCTCGTCATACAGCGGGGCGTTTATGTACTCGAGGGCGTCTGCGGCGCGGGGGTTGAACGTGCTTCCGTACTGCTCCTCCTCGTTCTGCGGGT
Organism: Oscillospiraceae bacterium; assembly: GCA_031261245.1. Taxonomy (GTDB): domain Bacteria; phylum Bacillota; class Clostridia; order Oscillospirales; family Oscillospiraceae; genus JAIRRO01. The sequence continues at coordinate 2,576 of JAISKU010000065.1, forward strand.
TTGTGGACTTGCCGATGGTGTCCGACATGTCGCGCGTCACGGCGGGAACCCATTTGTTCAGGCCCTCATCGAGCACCCACTCCCCGGAGGCCGCGACGCGGCCGGTTTTTGAGCGGACGAAGGCGGAGTAGGCGTCCTCAATCAGGCCGAGGTCGCCGCCGAGGGCGCCGGCGAGGTTCGCGAGGTAGCGTATATCGTCGTCGCGCCCGTACAGGAAGTCCGCGACGCGCTGCGCCGTGTCGGTGGACATGCGCTCTATGCTCTCCACGGCGGAGGCGTTCAGCGCGTTCTGCGAGTACTCCACGGCGATGTTGCGCAGGCGCATACCGAGCACGCCGATCTGTCCGTAGGCGATGACGGCGACGATGATGAGCGGGATTACCTTTACGAGCAGAAATGTGATGAGCAGCTTTGCGCGCAGACCGAGCCCCAGCTTGTTCACGAGGTTGAAGAGGGGCGACAATAATTTTTTGAAGAATTTTTTCATACAGCCCACCAAAATCAAAATAGTCACAATTATACAAAGACGATTATAGTACAAGAGGCGGACGTCCGCAAGTGTATTTTATTAAAAATATGCGGTAAAACATATTTCGGCAAATAATAACTATTGAAAAAATGTAATATTGGTAATATAATGGCGCGGTTGAACAAACGGATTAGTATTGGAGCGTATTATTGACAATGAGTATTGAAGAGCTTGAGGCGAAGCTGAAACCCGGGGCGCGGGCGCATCTCGTCGGAATAGGCGGGGTGTCCATGTCGCCGCTCGCCGAGGTGCTGTACGCGGGCGGGATAGCCGTGTCCGGCTCCGACGCGAAGGAGAGCGCGGCGACGGAGCGGCTTAGGGAGCTGGGAATACCCGTCACGATAGGGCATTTCGCGAAAAGTGTGCGCGGGTCGGACCTGGTCATACGCACGGCGGCGGTGCGCGACGACAACGAGGAGATAGCCGAGGCGAAAGCCCTCGGCATACCCGTTTTTGAGCGCGCGGAGGCGTGGGGGCACATCATGCGCTCCTACCGTGACGCGATATGCATCGCGGGGTCGCACGGAAAGACGACGACGACCTCCATGGTGGCGCAGATACTGCTCGCCGCGAACGTTGACCCGACGGTGATGATAGGCGGGACGCTGCCCTCCATAGGCTCCGGCTATCGCGTGGGGCACGGGCGGGCGATAGTCCTCGAGGCGTGCGAATACTACGACTCTTTTCTGAAGTTTTTTCCGACGGTTGCCGTCGTGCTCAATGTGGACGACGACCACCTCGACTATTTCGGGACGTTTGAGCGCGTGAAGGCGTCCTTCGCGGCGTTCGCGAACCTCGCGCCGCCGGAGGGGACGATAGTCTGCAACGCGGACGACGCGGACACGATGGACGCGCTTCGCCCGCTCGGCCGAGAGCTGCTGACGTTCGGGTTCGACGCCGGGGCGGACGTGCGGGGCGAGCACGAGCGGCCGGAGGGTCAAGGGGTCAGCCTCGACGTGCTGTACGAGGACAGGGTGTACTGCCGCCTGAAGCTGCGCGTGCCGGGACACCACAACGTGATGAACGCCCTCGCGTCGGCGGCCGTCGCAATCGCGCTCGGTCTGCCGGGCGAGGCCGTCGAGGACGGGCTGCGCGACTTTATGGGCGCGGGGCGGCGGTTTGAGTTCAAGGGGAAGATAAACGGCGCGGACATTTTTGACGATTACGCGCACCATCCGAGCGAGCTGAAGGCGCTGCTTGACATGACGCTCGCGCTGCCGTATGAGCGCGTGCTGCTGGCGTTTCAGCCGCACACGTATTCGCGCACGGCGACGCACTTCGACGCGTTCGCGGAGCAGCTGAAACGACCGGCGGCGACGTTCCTCGCGGAGATCTACGCCGCGCGGGAGAAGAACACGTACAACGTCACCTCGGCGGATCTGGCGCGGGCGATTCCCGGCGCCGTGCACTGCGCGACGTTCGCGGAGCTGACGGATAAGCTCGCCGCCGAGGCGAGGCCGGGGGATCTGATTCTGACGGTCGGCGCGGGCGAGCTGGACACGGTGGGCGCGGAGCTGGCGAGGCGCGGGGAAGAGGCTAATACCCCAGACGCTCCAGTATAGCGATTGCGTTTTCGATGAAGCCGGAGCACTTGAGCTCGCCCATATTCTCGAGCTCGAATTTTTCGTGACCCTCGGGGGTGGAGGTGTCCACGCCGAGCAGGTCGCGGCAGAGCAGGCAGCCGTTCACGCGGCGAAACTCCGCCATGAATTCGGCGGCGCGGGCCCCGCAGTCGGCTTTTGCGCCGAGGTCGCCGGGGATATACTGGCCCTTTGCCGCGCCGATGGCCATGAGGCCGCCGGTGGCGGCTCCGCAGACCTCGCCGCACCTCATGCCGCCGCCGAAGGCGGAGGAGATGCGCAGCGCGGTCTCGACCTCGACGTCGTAGTCCTCCGCGAAGGCGGCGAAAACCGCCTGTGAACAGTTGAAGCTCGCGCCGCGATACGCGTTGGCGCGCTCTGTTTTTTCGGACATGTGAAGCACCTCTTTAATTATAGTTATACGCCATTGTATCACCTGGCCGCGCGGCGGACAAGTGATATTTTTTGTTCCGTTTTGTTGACGCGGGCGGGATTTTGCGTATACTGCGGCTTCGGGAGGTGCGGGAGATGAATCTTGTGGATTTCAGGCGGACGATATGCGAGTATTTTGAGGAGTGCGAGGCGTCGGGGGCGTTCCCGGACGAGGCGGCGATGGCGCTTAGGCTCGGCATCACGCGGGAGATGATAGAGGAGTGGCTTGAGGACAGCTCGCGCGGGCGCGCGGGGTACAGGCGGGCGCTTCTCGACGCGCGGCTGCGGCGGGAGAGCGTGATCACGCGCGGGATATACGCGTCGGAAAAATCGACGAGCGGGAAGGTGTTCCTCGCGCGGCAGGCGGCGTCCGGCGGGCTGCACGACAAGCCGAAGGAGACGCGGGAAAAGGTCGCGGTGAAGGTGATTTTCCGAGGCGCGCCGGACGCGTTCGACTGATTTTGAAATTTTTTGTTGCATATCGGCGGGAATATGTTAGAATAATCACCGGATTATTAAAATATTCGGAGGGTGAAACAATGAAACGGATTATTGCGATACTGCTCGCGCTCGTGTGCGTCGCGGCGCTCGTCTCCTGTAAGAAGTCGGAGAAGATGGTCATCGGCATCACGGAGTACGAGCCGATGAATTACAAGGATTCCTCGGGGAAGTGGATAGGCTTTGACACGGAGTTCGCCGAGGCGGCGTGCAAAAAGCTCGGCCGCACGCCGGAGTTCAAGGTGATCGACTGGGAGACGAAGGAAATCGAGCTGAAGGCCGGGAACATCGACTGCATCTGGAACGGGCTTACCGTGACGGAGGAGCGGCGCGAGAACATGGCGTTCACGTCGTCCTATCTCATCAATGAGCAGGCGATTGTGGTGAAGGCCGAAAACGCCGCGAAATACACGGACAAGGCGAGCTTCGCGGGCGCGAGCTTCGTAGCGGAGTCCGAGTCCGCCGGGCAGACGGCGGTTGAGAGCGATTTCCCCGACGCGAAGTTTACGGCGGTGGAGTCGCAGGCGATGACGCTGCTTGAGGTCAAGGCGGGGACGGCGGACGCGGCGGTTATCGACGTGACGATGGCGCGCGCGATGACGGGCGCGGGGACGGACTACGCGGATCTCGTGATCGTGACGGGCATATCGCTCACAAACGAGGAGTACGCGATAGGGTTCAAAATCGGCAGCGAGGACGTCGCGAAATTCAACGACATAATCAAGACGTTCCGGAGCGACGGGACGCTCTCCAAGCTCGCGGAGAAGTACGGCGTCGCGGATTTGCTGATAAAGTAAAGTGAGCTTTGCCGGCATAACAAATACACTTGCGCGCGGCTTCGGCATGACGTGTCTGATTTTTATCGTCACGCTCGTGCTGGCCGCGCCGCTCGGTCTTGTCGTGGCGTTCGGCTCCATGAGTAAGCTGAGGCCGCTAAAGTGGCTCACGCGGACGTTCGTGTGGGTCATACGCGGCACGCCGCTTATGTTACAGGTGATAGTCGTGTTCTACGGGCCGAGTCTGCTGTGGGACTGGAGCGCGATGTCGCGCGAGGTCGCGGTGATCGCGGCGTTCGTGATAAACTACGCGGCGTATTTTTCGGAGATTTACAGGAGCGGAATCGAGGGCGTGCCGCGCGGGCAGTATGAGGCGGGGCAGGCCCTCGGCATGACGAAGGGGCAGATTTTCTTCAAGATTACGCTCCTGCAGGTGATAAAGCGGATTGTGCCGCCGATGTCAAACGAGATAATCACGCTTGTCAAGGACACGTCGATTGCGCGCACGATAGCCGTGCGGGAGATTATCATGGAGGCGTTCACGTTCACGACGCGCGGTCTCATCTGGCCGCTTTTTTATTCGGGGCTTTTCTTTTTGCTGTTCAACGGGATTCTGACGATTCTGTTCGGGCGGATTGAGAAGAAGCTCGGCTATTTCAGGGTGTGAGGGACAAATGGCGATTTTAGAGGTCGAAAAGCTCGAAAAAGCCTTCGGCGGGACGAGAGTGCTCGGCGGGGTGGACTTCTCGCTGGAAAAAGGCGAGGCGCTCGCGATAATAGGCTCGTCCGGGAGCGGCAAGACGACGCTTTTGCGGTGTCTGAATTTCCTCGAGATTCCCGACGGGGGCGTGATACGCGTGGGCGGGGAGACGGTTTTCGACGCGGGCGATCCCGCGACGAGGAGCGAGAGCGAGATTCGGCGGCGGAGACTGCACTTCGGGCTTGTGTTTCAGAATTTCAACCTGTTTCCGCAGTACACGGCGCTTAAAAATGTGACGCTCGCCGTCGAGCTTCTGGCGCGGGAGCGCGAGGATTTCAAGCGGCGGAGGAGCGAGATTTTCACGGAGATTGAGGAGCGGGCGCGGGCGGTGCTCGACTCCGTGGGGCTGTCCGACAAGCTCGCGAGCTATCCGCACGAGCTGTCGGGCGGGCAGCAGCAGCGGGTCGCGATTGCGCGGGCTCTCGCGCTGTCGCCGGACATTCTGTGCTTTGACGAGCCGACGTCGGCGCTCGACCCCGAGCTTACGGGCGAGGTCTTACGCGTAATACGCTCTTTGGCTGACAAACGTACAACTATGGTGATTGTGACGCACGAGATGCAGTTCGCGCGGGAGGTGTCCGACAAGGTGATTTTCATTGACGGCGGCGTGATTGTCGAGCGGGGGACGCCGGAGGAGGTGTTCGGGAGCCCGAAGCATGATAGGACGCGGCGGTTTCTCGAGCGGTATTCGGGCGGATAAAAGTTTTTCTTGACAAGCGGGGAGATATGGGTTAGAATAATCGCAAGTTAGTTTTAACTAACTTGCGATTATGACTTTTTGGGGGTCGGATTATGGAAAAGCTTACGCTGCGCGTGGAGGGAATGTCTTGCGGGCACTGTGAAATCGCGATTCAGGACGCCGTCCGCAGGCTTCCGGGGATAAAAAAGACGAGGGCGAGCCGCCGCAGGAAAGAGGTCGTCACGCAGTACGACGAAGCGCGCGTGACGGCGGAGCAGATAGGCGCGGCGATAAGCGCCACGGGCTACAGCGTGGTGGGCGGCGTATGAGCGTGGTGATAATCGGCGGGCACGACAGAATGGTCGGGCGGTACAGGGATATTTGCAGGGAGTACGACTACACGTCGAAGGTCTACACGCAGTCGAAAACCGACATGGAGGGTTTGATCGGGAACCCGGATTTGATTGTGCTGTTCACGAATCCCGTGTCGCACGAGATGGTGAAGATTGCGAAAAAGGTCGCGGCGCGGCGCGAGATTACGCTCATCCAGTCGCACTGCGGCAGCGCGAACGCGCTGAAAACCATTTTGGAGGCCGCGATAGGCGGGGTTTCCGGCGGCGCGGAGAAATAGGAAAATATTTTTCTTGACAAACGCGCGGGGGTGTGCTATTCTCGCAGATAAGTTAATACCACAAAGGCATTGATGGAGCCAGTCACTCCGGAGCCGGGGCAAGAAAGTACAGCGAGGACAGCGAGCGCACGGCGCGAGCCGCCGCGAAGCGGCGTGAATATCGAGCGCAGCGAGATTTCGCGCAGGGAGGCTTTGCCGACCGAGCATGTACGAGTAGAAGCTCCCGTGTTGACTACGTTAAAAGTCAAGGGTTTGTCAGAACCCGGTGAGCGGCGCGCAAGCGCAATTTGAGTGGTACCGCGGGATTGTATCTCGTCTCAAAGGAATTATTTCTTTGGGGCGATTTTGTTTTGCCCCGGAAAAGACGGACGCCCCCAAAGACGGACGCCCCCTCAGTCCGCTTCGCGGACAGCTCCCCCGCCGAGCGGGGGCGCTAAGGGACGGGAGCATATCGCCCCCGCGTGGCGGGGGAGACGTCGCCGCAGGCGACAGAGGGGGCAACGCGGAGGCGTCAAACACATCAACAAAACGGAGGAGAAAAATCATGTCGAACATCGAGGAAAAATTGCTGGAGATATCAACGCGGATTCGTGAGCTGCGCGAGATAGAGGGGCTCGGCGAGGCGGAGATGGCGGAGCTGACGGGCGTGTCCGTCGAGGAGTACCGCGCGAGCGAGTCCGGGCGCGAGAATCTGAGCTTCGCGTTCCTGTACCGCTGCGCGATCGCGCTGCGCGTGGACGTGACGGACATCATCGAGGGCGCGTCGCCGCGCCTGACGGAGTACGTCATCACCCGCGCGGGCGAGGGGCAGAGAATCGAGCAGGCGCACGGAATGGTGTACTACTCGCTCGCGCACGCGTTCCGCGGGCGGCGCACGGAACCCTTACGCGTGACGGCGTACTACGACGCGGTGCTTCAGGACAAGGAGATAGAGGTGACGACGCACGAGGGGCAGGAGTGCGACATCGTGGTGTCGGGCGTGCTGAAGGTGCGGATAGGGGATCACACGGAGACGCTGTACCCCGGGGACTGCGCGTACTATGACTCCGCGACGCCGCACGGAATGATTGCGACGAACGGCGCGGACTGCGTGTTTTACGCGATAGTGATAGACCCGGAGACGGTGAGCGAGGCGGAGAC
>JAISKU010000105.1 GCA_031261245.1 Oscillospiraceae bacterium
AGCGGGAGGCGCATATTCAGCAGTCCGCCGCCGAACACGAAGCAGCGGATATTCAGCGTGACGTAGAGATTGTACAGCCACACGGCCATGTAGCGCGTCATTTGGTCGAGCGCGCGCACGGCGAGCGCGTCGCCGCGCGTGTACGCGTCCGCGATCTGCTCCATGGAGTACGGCTCCGTGAGCGAGGTGGCCTCGCCGCGCGCGACCCGGCTCCGCAGATGCTCCGGTATGAGCGCGGCGGAGGCGTAGGCGGACAGGCAGCCGCGGTTGCCGCAGCCGCAGAGCGGCCCCTCGCCGGGCGTGACTATCATGTGGCCGCTCTCCCCCGAGAAGCCGTAGTCGCCGCGAAAGAGCCTGCCGTCGATGATGATTCCCGAGGCGATGCCCGTGCTCATGAGGCAGTAGAGCATGTTGTCGTGCCCGCGACCCGCGCCGTGGCGATGCTCCGCGAGGGCGGCGGCGTGGTTGTCGTTGCCGACGGCGATTTTTACGCCGTGAAGCCTGTTCGCGAGGTATTCGCGCGCGGGGAATTCGCGCAGGAGCGGGAGGTTCGCGGTTTTGAGGATATAGCCCTCCGGCTGGCGCAGAAAGGACGGCAGCGCGACGCCGACGCCGCGCAGCTCGTCCGGAGCCGCGCCCGCGTCGGCGAGAATTTTTGCGACGTCGGCGAGGAGTGCGTCGAAGAACTCCTCAGGCGGCAGGGAGACGTCCGACGGGCGGCGGCTCTGTGTGAGGAGCATTGCGCCGTCGAACAGCCCGAGGGCGGTTTTTGTGCCGCCCACGTCGATTCCGATTGTGTAACGCGTTGCGGCCATCTACGCCTCTTCCTCTTTTCCGTAGGCGGAGAGGGCCTTCATGACGTCCTCCGACGCCTGGAGCTGGATGAGACACAGGCGCTCATACAGTCCGCCGGAGCGGACAAGCTCCTCATGCGTGCCGCGCTCTACTATTTTGCCGTTTTCGAGCACGAGGATCGTGTCCGCCTTTTTGACGGTGGAGAGTCTGTGTGCGATGACGAACACCGTGCGGCTGCCGGTGAGCGCCGCGACGGCCTTTTGAATCTCCGCCTCGGTCTCGACGTCCACGGAGGCGGTCGCCTCGTCCATGATGAGTATCGGCGCGTCGCGCAGCACGGCGCGGGCGATGGCCACGCGCTGTTTCTGTCCGCCGGACAGGCGCACGCCGCGCTCCCCTATCACCGTGTCGTAGCCGTTCGGCATCTCGCTTATGAATTTCGCGGCGCAGGCGATCTCAGCCGCGTGAATCACCTGCTCACGCGTGGCGTCCTTGACGCCGTAGGCGATGTTGTCGGCGAGGGTGCCGTTGAACAGGAACACGTCCTGCAAGATGATTGAAATTTGCGCGCGCAGGGACGCGAGCGTCAGGCCCTTGATGTCCTGTCCGCCGACGAGGATTTCACCCTCCGTCGGGTCATAGAAGCGCTCTATGAGCGACACGAGCGTGGTCTTGCCGACGCCGGTAGGGCCGACGAGGGCGATCATCTTGCCCGGCTCCGCGCGGAAGTTGATGTTTTTCAGCACGGGCTGGTTCTCCTCGTACTGGAAGCTGACGTTTTTGAACTCGACGCTTCCGTCGCACTGCGCCATGTCCCGCGCGCCGGGGAGGTCGGTTATCTCCTCGACGGCGTCAAGCAGCTCCACGACGCGTTTCGCGCCCGCTATCGCCGTCTGGATGTTCTCCGTGAGCTGCGCGAGCATGGCGATGGGCTGATAGTAGAGGCTGAGGTACAGCACGAAGCCGATTATCTCCGACACGTCCATTTTCTGCCTCACGGCGAGGTAGCCGCCGAAGGAGATGACGAAGATCGTGCCCATGGAGGTGAGCAGCTCTATGAACGGCGCGAAGAGGCTTGTATTCACGCTCCAGCGCATGTTGCTCGCCCCGTAGCGGTCGTTTATCTCGCGGATCTTCTCAAGCTCGCGCGATTCCTGCGAGAACGCCTGAATCTCCTTGATGCCGGAGATGTTGTCCTGAAGCGCGCTGTTCATCTCGCCGAGGATTTGCATGGAGGTCACGTTTATCGGCGCGGTGCGCTTCATGAATATGTAGCTTGAGATGATGATTATCGGTATCGGGATCATGGTGAGCGCCGCGAGCTGGGGGTTGATCGTGAAGAGCACGACGGTGACGAGTATCGCGATGAGAATGTTCGACGCGAGGTCGGGCAGCGAGTGCGCGAAAAGTATCTCCATCTGGCGCGCGTCGTTGATTGCGCGGCTCATCAGCTCGCCCGTCTGGCGGTTGTGGTAGAAGCGCATGGACAGGCGCTGGAGCTTTTCGTAGATCGTCGTGGTGAGGCTCGGTACGAAGTGCCACGCGCAGTAGTGGGACACGAAAAAGCTTACAAATTTGAATATCGCGCGGAAGAGGTACGTCGCGCCGAGCACGACGGAGAACGCGGCGATAGTCTTCATCTCGACGCCGGCGACGCTGTTCAGGCGCGCGGCGAGCATTGAGATGATGATGGGAGTCGAGAGCGCGAGCGCCGCCGCGCACAGCGCGAGGAAGAACGAGAGCACAATGAGTCCCCAGTATTTTCGAGCCAGCTTGATCATGTACAGCAATGAGTCCAAAGCAAATCCCCCTCTGTTTTTTGATGACATTATAGCACCACTTGACGCGCCGTACAAGTTGTTGCGGGGCATATGCAACAAATTTATTTTGTAGTGGATTTTTGCGGTTTTCTGTGATATCATATAGTTAGGTACTATCGCATTTGAATTTTGGGAGGTTCCGCCATGAAAAAGCAAAGAAGCGTTATAGTGACAATAATCTGCACGCTCGCGGCGCTCGCCGCAATCGCCGTCGTCATAATCGTGTTCCGTGAGGAGCTGTGCTGCTTCTTCACCGGACTGCGCGACAAGCTGCGCGCCGTGAAGGACGAGGTTCTGACGCCCGAGGAGTACAGCGACTACGCGGACGTGGAATAAACGGAACTTTTATCCCCTGTCTGCGTCATAAGGGCGGAATCCCGATTTTGACGCTGAAAGAGAGGATATAAAAATGAAAAAGCTCCTATCAATCGCCCTCGCGCTGCTGCTGATTGTCTCCGTCGCGGCGTGCGGCTCGTACAAGTCCAACGGCGCGACGCCGCCGATGGCTGCGGCGGCCGGGGGAAGCTCAGAGGAATACTACGCCTATGACCGCGGGGAGGTCGAGACCGGATACTCCGACGGCAGCTACGGATACGCGGACGCGCCGGCGGCGGCCCCGGCTCCCGGGTATACGACCGACACCGGCTCGGGCGGACTGACGGGGCTGCTCGTGAGCTCGTCGGGCACGGGCTCTCTCGCGGAGAAGATCATCTACTCGGCTTACGCCACCGTCGAGACGGTGAAGTTTGACGAGTCGCTCGAGGCGCTCGCGGCGATGATAGGCGAGTACGCGGCGTTTGTCGAGAACTCGTATGTCACCGGCGCGGACTACGCCTCGACATACTACGGCAACAACCCGTACAGGTACGCGAACTTCACGATCCGCGTGCCGCGTGAGAACTACGCGGCGCTGACGGGGAATCTGTCGAAGATAGGCAACGTGACGAACCTCTCGAACAACGCGGAGAACGTCACGGAGCAGTACACGGACGTCGAATCGCGCCTGAAGGTCTACAGGGTCGAGGAGTCGCGGCTTCTCGCGATGCTCGAAAAAGCGGACACCGTGGCGGACATGATCACGATCGAGTCCACGCTCTCGCAGGTGCGGTATGAGATAGAGTCGCTGACCTCGCGCCTGACGAACCTCGACAACCGCGTGAATTACAGCTCCGTGAGCGTCGATATACGCGAGGTTGAGATTCTGAGCAAGCAGGAGCCCGTACATCTTACATACGGACAGCAGATTCTCGAGGGGCTGCGGAACACGCTGGGCGGCATCGGGCATTTCTTCAAGAACCTTTTGAAATTTATCATTGTAAATCTGCCGATATTCGCGATACTCGCGGTGGTTATCATCGCCGTGGTGCTTGTGATTGTGAAGCGCAGACCGAAAAAGACGGAAAAACCGGAAAAAACTGATGAGGAAAAATGATGGCCGAAGAAAAAGACAAGGATGAGCTCATAACTCTCGACCTGTTCCCCCGTGAGGGGGAGCGGGTTCTGCGCGAGCTGGGGGACGGCAACATGGTCGTCTTTCGCGAGCGCAACAATTTTCTGTACGTGGTGGAGCTCAACCGGCAGTTCCACATGTTCTCGCACACTCCGGGCGCGCCGGGCGGCGGACAGCAACAGTTCCCGGTGAACGAGAAGTATCAGGCGTCCGTGCGGAAGATCGCGGAGCTCGCGGACGCGGCGTACCTGTGCGTTTTCGACCGCGAGATGAACCTGTACGGCGTGCTGCAGGCCGCCGAGGAGGGGATTCTGGCGATGTTCCCGGGCGGCGACCGCGACGCGGACGAGGATATTGAGTTTGCGCCGTGGGATCGGAAAAAGAAGGAGAAATCGCAGAAGATGCCGACCGACGGCG
>JAISKU010000112.1 GCA_031261245.1 Oscillospiraceae bacterium
GGGTGGGGTATGTGATTAAAGATGAATAAGTCTATTGCGCGGCGGCTGTCAAGGCGGCTGTTTTGGCGGCTTTTGGGGATATTCGTATCGCTGGATATCACGATAGCGATAATTTTCGGCGTTTCCGTCGCCGTGTACTGCGAGCGGCAGGCGGTGAGCGAGATAGCGTTTCGCCGCATTGACGAATCGAGCGGGGTGATAATACCGGAGGGCGCGTTCAAGCTGCCGGAGCCGATAAGGTGGATATTCCCCGAGGCGACGCGGGACGCGCGGCGCGTGATTACGAGGCACAGCTACGCCGTGTACTCCGGCGAGGGGCAGGCGGTATTTTTTAACATCGGGGCGGTTATCGACGTCGCGCAGGGGGCGTTTATCGCGCTCGCAATCTGTGAGCTGATAACGCTGATTGACAAGTCGGTCAAGAACTCGCACCTGATTCACCGCAGCCTCGACCCGATATGGGAGCTGACGCAGGCGGCCGAGACGCTCGGCCGCGTGACGGCGGATGCGGGGCGGCCGCCGGACATGTCGGCGCTTGAGGGCGCGCTGGAGCGCATTGACGCGTCGAAGCTCGACACGCGGATTGAGCTGGACGCGACGCAGACGGAGCTGCAAGGCCTCGCGGCGGCGATAAACGAGATGCTCGACCGCATACGGGCGGCGTACTCCGCGCAGATACGGTTTGTCTCCGACGCTTCTCACGAGCTGCGCACGCCGATAGCAGTGATTCAGGGGTACGCGAACCTGCTTGACAGGTGGGGGAAGAACGACGAAAAGACCTTGCAGGAGAGCATAGACGCGATACGCGCCGAGGCGGCGTCGATGACGTCGCTCGTCGAGCAGCTGCTGTTCCTCGCGCGGGGGGATAACAACACGATTGAGCTCTCACCCGAGAGCTTTGACCTGTTTGAGCTCGCGGAGGAGGCCGCGCGGGACGCGCGGCTGATTGACACGGCGCACGAGTACGCGGTGAAGGGCGCCCCGGCGGTCGTGTCGGCGGACAAGCAGCTTATTAAGCAGGCGGTGCGGGCGCTGCTCGACAACGCGACGAAGTACACGGACCCGGGGGGGCTGATAACGCTCCGGACGGACGGTAAGGACGGGCGGGCGGAGCTGTCGGTGACGGACACGGGGATTGGGATACCGGACGAGCTGCTGCCGAAGATTTTTGACAGGTTTGTGCGCGCCGACGAGTCGCGCGCGCGCTCCTCCGGCGGCGCGGGGCTGGGTCTCGCGATAGCGAAGTGGATAGTGTCGCGGCACGGCGGCCACCTCGAGGCCGTGTCGCGCGTGGGGATAGGCACGAGAATGACCATATCGCTTAAATCGGAGGAGAAAATATGAAGAAGTATAAGCTTGTACCCTCGCTCGCCTGTGTTGTGATAATCGTGCTCGCCGTCTGGCTGAGATGGGGCGACGGCGGGGCGGAGCTCGAGCCCGTCACCGTCGTGCTGGACGGTCTGCCGGGCGTGAGCCACACGGGGATTTACGTGGCGCAGGAGCTCGGCTACTACCGCGACGCGGGGATAAAGCTCGACATCATACGCTTTGCGAACAAGGAGAACGTGGCGGCGCTTATCGCGACGGAGACAGGGGACTTCGGGATATCGTCGCGGGAGGACGTGGAGAGCGCGCGGGAGTCGGCGTTGCCGGTGCGGGCGATCGCGGCGGTGACGCAGGACGGCGCGCCTGTGATCGTGGCGTCGGAAACGATGCTTGCAAACAGGCCGGAGCTCGTGCGGGCGTTCCTCGCGGCGACGGCGAAGGGGTACGAGTACGCCGCAGCGGAGCCGGACAAGGCCGCCGCGATGCTGTACAAGGTCGCGGAGGGTGAGCTCGACGCGCTCAAGCAGGCGCAGCGCGTGATTTCGGAGAAGTATATAGGCGGCGCGGAAAAGTGGGGCGTGATGAGCGCGTCCGCGTGGGCGGCGGGGAGCATGACGAACGAATTTCTGCCGTGACGATTTTATATTTTGGTTGATAATCGGAAAAAGATGTATTATAATGATTGCAGGCCGCGCTAACCGGGGAGTCAGCGGTGCCCTGTAGCCCGCAATCCGCTACAGCGGGGGTGAATTCCTCCCCGAGGACTCGCGATGTGCCGTCTGACCCGCGTGTACGCGGCGATGAAGAGCCGGTCTCGCGCAACGCGCGCTCGTGAACCATGTCAGGCGGGGAACCGAGCAGCATTAAGCGACGTCGCGTGTGTGCCGTGAGGGCGCCGGTTCCGAGCCGGCTGCGAGGGTAACGGGTATATCGCGTTTTCGGAGGGCGGTGCGCGGCCTGATTCAAAGGAGAGCCGTCGGCTCTCTTTTGAATATGCGGGGTGGTGCCCCCTCTGTCGCTGCGGCGACGTCTGAGTATGCGGAGAAATGCGGGACGGGGTGCCCCCTCTGTCGCTGCGGCGACATCTCCCCCGCCGAGCGGGGGCGATAAGGGGGACGAACGGGATGTGGGGGAAAAACATGTATCAGGCATTATACAGAAAATATCGGCCGAGGACGTTTGACGACGTGTCGGGGCAGGAGCATATCACGCGCACGCTGAAGAATCAGGTGGCGTCGGACAGGTGCTCCCACGCGTATTTGTTCGTGGGGACGCGCGGCACGGGAAAGACGTCGTGCGCGAAGATTCTGGCGCGCGCGATCAACTGCGAGCACCCCGTGGACGGCAGTCCGTGCAACGAGTGCGCGCCGTGCCGCGCGATAGAGTCGGGCGCGGCGATGGACGTCGTGGAGATGGACGCGGCGTCGAACAACGGCGTCGGCGACGTGCGCGCGCTGCGCGACGAGGCGATTTTCTCGCCGGCGGCGCTGAAAAAGCGCGTGTACATCATTGACGAGGTGCATATGCTGTCAAAAGAGGCGTTCAACGCGCTTCTGAAAATACTTGAGGAGCCGCCGGAGCATTTGATTTTCGTGCTCGCGACGACGGAGCTGTACAAGGTGCCGGCGACGATTGTGTCGCGGTGCCAGCGGTTTTCGTTCCACCGCCTGACGCGGGAGGCGATAGATGCGAGGCTGAGATTTGTCGCGTCGGCGGAGGGCGTGGCGCTCTCGGACGACGCGTCCGCGACGCTCGCGAGGCTCGCCGACGGGTCGATGCGCGACGGGCTGAGTCTCTTGGACCAGTGCGCGGGCGAGGGCGACGTGACGCTCGGACGCGTGCGGGAGCTCGTGGGGCTGCCGGAGGGCGACGCGGCGGCGTCGCTGTTGCGCGCCGTGGCCGCGCGGGACGCGGGCGGGGCGTTTTCGATACTCGATAGTCTGTACAGGGGCGGGACGGGGATCTCCGCGCTGTTTGACGAGCTGTCGGAGCTGGCGCGCGACGCGCTCGTGCTGAAATTTATGGCCGGCGGCGAGAATCTGCTGTCCGGCGCGGCGGATACGAAGGAGCTGAAGGCGCTCGGCGCGGCGTTCGGCGAGGCGCGGTTGCTTTACGCGCTGACGGCGCTGTCAAAGGCGCGGCGGGAGCTGACGCGCGGGGCGGGCGATAGGCTCGCGGCGGAGCTGTGCATTGCGTCGCTGTGCGACGAGAGATTGGAGAGTTACCCCGAGGCGCTGACGGCGAGAGTCGAGGCGTTGGAGGGGGGGAGGAGCGTCCGCGACGACGAGGGCGAACGGGGAAACGGGTCGTCGAGGACGCCGACCCCTACGAGGACGGAGGAAACGCCCCCTCTGTCGGCTGCGCCGACGTCTCCCCCGCCGAGCGGGGGCGATGAGGAGGACGAGGCGCCGTGGGCGGAAGAGGAACCAACGGGCGACGGTGCAGGGGCGATTACCTGTGCCCCGAGGGGTACCAATCGCCCGAAAACAGACGCAGAGACGGAGAACGACGGGGAAGAGGACGAGGAAGAACCCGTAGGGGCGGGGTTGACTCGCCCGGAGACGGGGGACGACGGAGAGGACGACGGGTCGTCGAGGACGCCGACCCCTACGGAGACGAAAGACGACGGTTTCTGGGACGAAATTCTGGCGAGGCTGGAGGTTTCGGGGGGGATTATGGTGCTGCCGTTTGTGTCCGACGCGACGGCGGCGCTTACGGGCGATATTCTGACCGTCACGGTGACGGACAGCTTTGCCGTCGAAATGCTCGCCCGGGAGAGCGCGGCGGCGATGCTAAAGGCCGCGGCGGAGGAGATAATCGGGCGGCAGGTGGCGCTCAAAACCGTCGTCGGCGAGAACAAGGGGGCGGCGGAAAAGCTCGGCGATCTGTCGTCGCGGCTCGGCGACATAATACGATTTGACGAATGACGCCGCGAGGCGTATAATTTGAAAAATAGGTTTTTGTGAGGTGGTTTTTTTGGCAAAGGGCGGATTTCAGGGCAGCCGCGGCGGGTTTTCCGGCGGCGGCGTGAACCCGAACATGATCAAACAGGCGCAGAAGATGCAGGCGGATTTGCTGAAAATGCAGGCGGAGCTTGAGGAGCGGACGTACTCGGCGAGCGCCGGGGGCGGCGCGGTCTCCGCGACGGTTTCAGGCAAGCACGAGCTTGTGACGCTTACGCTCTCCCCCGACGCGGTGGACCCGGAGGACGTCGAAATGCTCTCCGACCTGATAGTCGCGGCGGTGAACGAGGCGATGCGCACGGCGGACAAGGCGGCGAGCGACAACATGTCAAAGCTCACCGGCGGATTAAATTTGGGAGGATTGGGACTGTGAAATTTCTTATCGTATCGGGAAACCCGAAAAAGGAAGGGCTGTGCGCGGACATCACGGCCATTATTGAGAACGGCGCGCGCGACGGCGGCGCGGAGGTCGAGGTGCTCACCGTCGGCGGGCTCGCGCGGTGTCACGTCTGCGGCGACGGATGGGGAATCTGCCGAGACGAGAACAAGTGCGCGTTCGGCGGCGACGGCTTCGACGAGGCGCAGAAGAAGATGGAGGAGGCGGACGCGATTTGCCTCGTGACGCCCGTGTACTGGTGGGAGGTCGAGGAGAGCCTCAAGGGGTTCATCGACCGCCTGCGGCGGTGCGAGTTCAGCTTTTTGTCGCCGGACGGCGCGCTGGCGGGAAAGCAGACGCTTCTCGTCACGTCGGCGGGCGGGTCGGGGAACGGGCTGCTGACGGCGCTCGAACAGCTCGACAGGTTCTGTCAGCACGTGGGGCTGACGGTTTTCGACAGGTTCGGGTTCAACAGGTGGAACCACGGATACAAAAAGCCCGCCGTCTACGCGGCGGCGCGGGCGATCGCCGAAGGCCAGGTGAACGGCGCGACGGTGGTGTGACAGGTATATATAAAAGCGGCGCGTCCGGTGGACGCGCCGCTTTTTTTCGGTTTATTGGGCGAAGTGGTCGTTTTCGAGGCCGAGGCGGAAGCGTTCTATCATCTCGGCGGTGAGGGCGATGCTCGTATCCTGCGGCGGGACGTCCGCGCGCGTGACCCAGACGCCCTCCGACAGCTCGTCCTCCTGAAGCGTCACCGTGTCGTCGCCGTCGAGGTCGCAGTAGAAGCCCGCGAGGATGCTGCCCGACATCGCCCACGGCTGTGAGCGGTAATAGCGGATATTTTTTACGCGCAGTCCGACCTCCTCAAAAACCTCACGCCGCACGCACTCCTCAAAGCTCTCCCCGATCTCCACGAAGCCCGCGATGAGCGCGAAATGCGTTATCGGGCGGTTCGCGTAGCGCGTGAGCATGATTTTTTCGCCGTTTGTCACGCCGACGATGACGACGGGGTTGATCTGCGGGAATTCGTCAGCGTGGCAGTTGGGGCAGTCCATTTTGCGCTCCACCGCGTTGTGTACGAGCGGCGTGCCGCAGCGCCCGCAGACCGTGCGCTTCTCATACCAGCCGGCGAGGTGCGCCGCGGTGAGGCCGGCGAAGGCGAGATAGCTCGGTTGGAGCATGTTGAACGCGAACGTCGGGCGCGGCTTGTAGCTCTCCGTGTCCGCGAAGCCGTCGAGCGGCCAGTTCGCGCCCGCGAGCAGGTAGAACGCCGTGTCGTCCACCGTGAACAGGTACGTGAGCGGCGGGTTGAACGCCGCGAGGTCGGAATAAACCGGGACGCGCGGCGCGGCCTCGTCCGCGCAGTCGAGCAGCACCTGATTTTTTTCGTAGATGAGTATGTAGTCGTCGGGGCGGGGGTCGCGGGGCTTGTATTCGTTGTGGAATACGTGCGGGGCGATTTCGTGAATCATGGTGTGGCTCCTTTTGAAGTTATTTTACAGGACGTCAGCAGTCTCCCACGCCAACGCTTTTTTCAAAAATTCGCCGGTGTGGCTGGCGGGGCAGTCGGCGCAGGCCTCGGGTGTGCCCTCGAACACGATTTCACCGCCGCGGTCGCCGCCCTCCGGCCCGAGGTCGATGATGTGGTCGGCGGTCTTGATGACGTCGAGGTTGTGCTCTATCACGACGACGGTGTTGCCCGCGTCCGTGAGGCGCTGTAATACCTCAATCAGGCGGTGGACATCGG
>JAISKU010000122.1 GCA_031261245.1 Oscillospiraceae bacterium
TTTTGCGAATTCGGAAAAGATAGGCAAACAGAGGTGATTTTTTTGATGCAGCGGCGCACAGACCTCGCCGTCGAGGCGAGAGAGATTTGGAACGAGGGGGGCGCCGGGGCGCTGCCCGGTGTGGAGTCCCGCGAGACGGAGCGCGACGGCTTTAACGTCACGACGGTGAGGATTACGAGCGACGAGGGGGCGCGCGCCCTCGGCAAGCCGGTCGGGACGTACGTCACCCTCGAGCTCGATAAGTTCATTCGGCGGGAGGACGACGCGTTCACGCTGGGCGTGCGCGCGCTCGCCTCCGAGCTTGAGAAGCTGCTGCGCGTCGGGGACGGCGACAGCGTGCTCGTCGTCGGGCTCGGCAACAAGGCAATTACGGCCGACGCGATAGGGCCGGAGACGGTGAGGAACACGATGGTGACGAGTCACCTCGTCGAGCGGCTGCCCGAGCAGTTCGGGGGATTCAGGGCTGTCTACGCGCTCGAATCCGGGGTGCTCGGCACGACGGGGATTGAGAGCGCGAGAGTGATACGCGCCGTGGCGGGGGCGGTGAGGCCGGACAGGGTGATCGTGATCGACGCGCTCGCCTCCCGGCGCTTGACGCGCATCTGCCGCACGGTGCAGCTCTCCGACACGGGGATTGTGCCGGGCAGCGGCGTCGGAAACGCGCGGGAGGGGATAAACAGCGCGATGCTCGGCGTGCCAGTCGTCGCTGTCGGCGTGCCGACCGTCGTGGACGCCGGGACGCTCGCCGCCGACATCGCGGAGCGGGCGGGGGTGAGCGATATCAGCTTCGGGGAGCTCGAGAGCTTCGGCGGCGGGCTTGTCGTCACGCCGAAGGAGATTGACGGGAACGTGGGGGACATCTCAAAGCTCGTGGGGTACGCGATAAACCTCGCGCTGCACAAGGGGCTGACGGTTGAGGACGTGACGATGTTTTTGGGGTAAGGTATTGACAAGGGGGTTTATATGTGCTACACTGCGGCATAATAATATTTTTGCAAACGTTCGAGGTAGTTTAATGTCCGATATCGCCAACAATTCATTTTACTTTAGCTTTAGCCGTAACTATTTTGGGTACGGCTGGTTTGCATACGTAAAATTGAATAACAGGCACGGGAAATAACAGCTTTTTTAATTGGATTTTTGGCGCGGAACCCGTGAAAGGGTTCCGCGTTTTTGTTTTGAGGGGGATTTTTTGTGAAAACGCTTACGGTGGACGCGGCGAGCCGCAAATACGACATTCTGATAGGCCCCGGCGCGATTGCGGAGCTGCCGCGCGCGCTCGGCGCGAGGCGCGCCGTGATCGTCACGGACGCGAACGTCGCGCCGCTGTACGCGGAGCGCGTGCTGGACGTGCTGGAGCGTGCGGGGATTGACGCGGTCGCGTGCGGGATTGCGGCGGGAGAGCGCAACAAGACGCTCGCAACCGTCGAGCGTTTGTACAACGAATTCGCGGAGCGGCGGCTGACGCGTAGCGACGCGGTTGTCGCGCTCGGCGGCGGGGTCGTCGGGGATATCGCGGGGTTCGCGGCGGCGACGTACATGCGCGGGATTGATGTGGTGCAGGTTCCCACGACGCTCGTGGCGATGACGGACTCCTCCGTCGGCGGAAAGACGGGCGTGGATTTGCCGCAGGGCAAGAACCTCGTCGGGGCGTTCCACCAGCCGTCGGCGGTGATCGCGGACACGGATTTTCTCGCGACGCTGCCGGAGCGGGAGCTTCGCGCGGGGCTCGCGGAGGTCACGAAATACTACTGTCTCGGGGAGACGGCGCTCGCGGAGCTTATTCCGGGCGGCGATATCGCGGAGATTGTGTATCTGTGCTGCCGGGCGAAGGCGCGGTACGTCGCGGAGGATGAGCGCGACACGGGCGCGCGGGCGGCGCTCAACTTCGGGCACACGTTCGGGCACGCGATTGAGAAATATTTCGGCTACGCGCGGTACAACCACGGGGAGGCGGTGGCGATTGGAATGCGGCTCGCGCTCGAGACGGGCGAGAAGCTCGGGATTACGGAGCGCGGCGCGGCGGAGAGTGCGCTGCGGCTGTTTGAGGCGGCGGGGCTGGACACGGCGCTCGATATTCCGGAGCGGGAGCTCGTGGCGCTCATGGGCAGCGACAAGAAGAACACGCGCGACGCGCTGCGCCTCGTGCTGCTTCGCAGGATAGGCGAGCCGGTTTTGCGGGAGATAACGGCGGCGGAACTCGAGGCGCTGCTGTGACGAGGACAGTGACGCGTTTCCCTGAGGGGATTGTGAGGATTCCGCCGTCGAAGAGCGTGCTGCACCGCGCGATAATCTGCGCCGCGCTCGCGGGCGGGTGGATCGGGGTGAATTCGGCGTCGGACGACGTGGACGCGACGGCGCGGTGCGTGAGCGCGCTGATGTCGGGCGATAATGTGACGCTGGACTGCGGGGAATCGGGTTCGACGCTGAGGTTTTTGATACCCGTGGCGCTTGCGCTCGGGAAAAGCGCGACGTTCACGGGGCGCGGGAGGCTCTTGGAGAGGCCGATGGAACCGTTTTTCGGCGCGCTGCGCGCCCACGGCGCGGAGATTGCGCAGACGGCGGACGCGATTGAGGTGTCCGGGGAGCTTTCGGCGGGGATTTATGAGCTGCCGGGGGACGTGAGCTCGCAGTTTGTGACCGGTTTGCTGTTTGCGCTGCCGCTGCTGCGCGGGGACAGTGAGATTAGGCTCACCACGGCGCTGGAGTCGGCGGGGTACGTGGAGCTGACGCTTGACGAGCTCGGGAAATCGGGAGTTGAGGCGCGGCGCACGGGCGGCGGATTTGAGGTTCCGGGGGGACAGCGGTACTTGCCGCGGGAGATGGACGCGGAGGGCGACTGGTCGCAGGCGGCGTTTTTCCTCGCGGCGCGGGCGCTCGGGCGCGACGTGGAGGTCGCGGGGCTGGATTACGAGTCGAAGCAGGGGGATCGGGAGATTGCGGAGATTCTGCGGCGGGCGACGGCGGACGGCGGGCGGATACGCGCGATTGACGTGGACGCGTCGGGGATTCCGGATATCGTGCCGCCGGTGACCGCGCTGCTGTGCTTTGCGGACGGCGTGAGCCGGATTTACAACGCGGGGCGGCTGCGGCACAAGGAGAGCGACAGGCTCGCGGCGCTCGCGGAGGAGCTCGGCAAGCTCGGCGCGGAGATTGCGGTCGAGGGCGACGCGCTCGTGATTCGCGGGGTGACGGAAATATGCGGCGGGACGATGAGCGCGCGCGGTGACCACAGGATTGCGATGGCGGGCGCGGTAGCGGCGATTCGGGCGCGCGGCGCGGTGACGATTGAGGGCGCGGAGTGCGTGAGCAAGTCGTACCCCGACTTTTGGAAGGATTTTGAGGTGAGCGGGAAATGAACAGCACTTGGGGAACGAGATTCAGGCTGTCGGTGTTCGGGGAGAGCCACGGGGAGTGCGTGGGCGTCGTGATTGACGGGCTGCCGCCGGGGTTCGCGGTGGATTTTGAGGCGGTGCGGCGTGAGCTCGAGCGGCGCGCGCCCGGTCGGAGCGCGAACGCCACGGCGAGGCGCGAGAGCGACGAGTTTGAGGTGATGAGCGGCATGCTGAACGGGTTGACGACGGGCGCGCCGCTGATGGCGATGTGCCGCAACGCGGACACGCGCTCCGCGGACTATGAGCCGGATTTGCCGAGGCCGGGACACGCGGACCTCGTCGCGCGGCAGAAGTACGGCGGATTCAATGACTATCGCGGCGGGGGGCATTTCTCCGGGCGGCTGACGGCTCCGATCGTGTTCGCGGGGGCGATTGCGAAGCAGATTCTTTTTGAGCGATACCGGATTGAGATTTCGGCGAGGATCGCGGAGATTCACGGGGAGACGGACGCGGAAAAGTTCGATGCGGAGATTACGAAAGCTCGGGATAGCGGGGACTCCGTCGGCGGGATTGTCGCGTGCGAGGCGAGGAACGTGCCGAGGGGCTGGGGCGAGCCGATTTTCCACTCGCTGGAGTCGAATATCGCGGCGATGATGTTCTCGATTCCGGCGGTGAAGGGCGTGGAGTTCGGCGACGGGTTCGGGTTCGCGCAGAGGCTCGGGAGCGAGGCGTCCGACGGGCTCGGCGTTGACGGGAACGGGAATGTGGTCTACCTCGCCAACCACAACGGCGGGATTAACGGCGGGATCGCGAACGGCGAGGCGGTGAGGCTGCGCGTGGCGATTAAGCCGACGCCGACGATTTCGGCGGAGCAGAAAACCGTGGATTTGAGCACAAACACCGCGGTGACGCACCGGTTTGGCGGCCGCCACGACGCGTGCATAGTGCCGAGGGCCGTGCCGGTAGTCGAGGCGGGGCTGGCGGTGTGCCTGATGGAATATTTGTAGGGGAGGCCCTCTGTCGCTGAAGAGCCAGCGATGGAAGCAAAAGTACGTGCGGGCGGTAAGGGAGCCCCCTCTGCCGCTGAAGAGCCCCCTCTGTCGCTGCGGCGACATCTCCCCCGCCGAGCGGGGGCGATAGGGGAAGCGCGAGGGGCGTGACGATAAATTAGAAAGGAGACACAATCATGATTATAATACTGAAACAGGGGACGCAGGCGGAGGACACGGAGGTTCTGCGGAAGAATATCGCCGCGCGGGGCATCATCGTACAGGATATCGTGGGCGAGACGACGTCGATGATCGGCCTCGCGGGGGATACGTCGGCGATATCCGAGGACGAGTTCGCGCGGTACCCGTGCGTGGAGCGGATTATCCGCGTCAAGGAGGCCTACAAGCTCGCGGGGCGGAAATTCCACCCCGAGGACAGCGTTTTTGA
>JAISKU010000142.1 GCA_031261245.1 Oscillospiraceae bacterium
ACGTTAAGCGTTTCGCTTCACGCGCCCGACGACGCGACGCGCACGCGCCTCATGCCGTCAAACCTCGACTGCGGCGTCGCGGCGCTGATGTCCTCCTGCCGGAGGTATTTTGAGAAAACAGGTCGGCGCGTGTCGTTTGAGTACGCGCTGATCGACGGGGAGAACGACTCGGAGGAGCACGCGAGGGCTCTGGCGGAGCTGCTGCGCGGTGTGCCGCACGCCCACCTGAACCTCATACTGCTAAACGACGTAAAAGAGCGCCCGCTCCGTCCGTCGCCGAAGGAGCGCACGGACGCGTTCACAAAAATCCTCGACGCGGGGAACGTAAACTACACCTTCCGCCGCAGATTGGGGCTCGACATCGACGCCGCGTGCGGACAGCTAAGGCGGACAAGGGGAGAATAGACTGCAATGGAGATTTTCGGACAGACCGATATCGGGTGCGTTCGCCGCGCCAACCAGGACGTGTTCGGCGTGCGCGAATGCGACGGCGGCTCCGTCGGCGTCGTCTGTGACGGCATGGGCGGCGCGAAGGCCGGAGAGGTGGCGAGCGCAATCGCGCTCGACGTCTTTACGCTGTACATGGAGGAGCTGCTCAGAACGCCCAAGTTCCCCAACGACGCGGCGGAAAAGATCGCGATCGCCGCGACGCTCGCGGGGAACGCCGTATATGAGCGCGCGGAGACGGATCCGGAGTGTGAGGGCATGGGTACGACGCTCGTCGCCGCGGTCGTGCGGGACGACCTCGCGATTGTCGCGAACGTCGGCGACTCCCGCGCGTACCACGTCTCCGACGGGAAAATACTGCGCGTGACGCGCGACCACTCCGTCGTTGAGGAGATGGTGGCGCGCGGCGAGATAACGCGCGACGAGGCGCGGTTCCACCCGAGCCGCAACCTGATAACGCGCGCGCTCGGCACGGCGCGCAACGTACCGGCTGACGTCTTCTACTCCAACGTGCACGACGGCGATTTCCTCGTGCTGTGCTCCGACGGACTTAGCAATCTCCTGTCGGACGCGGAAATACTCGCGCTGCTGTCGCACGACGGCTCCGCGTGTGACCTCTGCGCGGCGCTTGTTGACTCGGCGCTCGATCGCGGCGCGCCGGACAACGTGACGGTAATCGTAATAAAAGTGTAGCGCCGCGGTCAGCGAGCAGCGCGAGCCGCCGCGAAAGCGGCGTAAATTCGACCGCAGGGAGAATTTCCGCAGGGAGGGCTTCGCCCGACCGAGGATTGCAATATGCGCGGCGCGCCGGACAACGTGACGGTCGTAGTGATAAAGATTTGACAGTTGGTCTGCCGACCCAAAGGAGGGTAATGAATGGACGCAAGTGATAAATATATAGGCGTAATGCTTGACAACAGATACGAGATACTTGAGAAAATCGGCACGGGCGGGATGGCCGTCGTCTACAAGGCGCGCTGCCACCGCTTAAACCGCCTCGTCGCCGTGAAAATACTCAAGGAGGAGCTCGCCGAGGACGAGGAGTTCCGCCGCCGCTTTCACACGGAGAGTCAGGCCGTCGCCATGCTTCAGCACCCGAACATCGTCGCGGTCTACGACGTCTCAAAGACGTCCGCCGTGGACTATATCGTCATGGAGCTCATCGAGGGCATAACGCTCAAGCAGTATATCAACCGCAAGGGGCTTCTCGGCTGGAAGGAATCCCTGCATTTCGCCATGCAGATCGCGAAGGCGATCTCTCACGCGCACTCAAAGGGCATAATCCACCGCGATATCAAGCCGCACAACATCATGATACTCAAGGACGGCAGCATAAAGGTCGCCGATTTCGGCATCGCGCGGCTCATCTCCACGCAAAACACGCTGACGCAGGAGTCCCTCGGCAGCGTACACTATATCTCGCCGGAGCAGGCGAAGGGCGGCCACGTGGACGCGCGCACGGACATCTACTCGCTCGGCGTCGTGATGTACGAGATGCTGACCTCCCACCTGCCGTTCGTCGGCGACTCCGCGGTCTCCGTCGCGATTCAGCACATCTCCGCCATACCGCTCCTCCCGCGCGAGATAAATCCCGAAATACCGCAGGGGCTCGAGGATATCACGATGCACGCGATGGAGCCCAAGCTCAACCTCCGCTACGCGACGGCGGAGGAGCTTCTGCGCGACCTTGAGGAGTTCCGCAAAAACCCCGCCGCGACGTTCAGATACTCGACGCCCGCCGTTGACACGTCGTTCGACGGGGACTCGACGCGGCCCGTGCCGGACTCCGGCGCGATCTCCGACGCCGACGACGCGCCGAAGCCCGTGCGCCGCAGTCCGGAGCGCGTCTCCGCGCCGCGCCGTCCGGAGATGTCGCGCGACGAATACCGCAGCAGCCACCGCCGCTCCTCGCGCACCGCGATGATGATCGGCGTCGCCGCCGTGCTCGTGATTCTCGTCGCGGCGTTCCTGTTCATGTGGCAGTATATACTCAAGGACATGCTCGACCCCGAGATCGACTACGTGCTCGTGCCGGATTTTGTGGGGCTGGCGTACTCCGACATTATAGCGAATCCCGATTTCCGCGGGAATTACACGTTTGAGCGCTCCGAAAAATCAAACTACAGCGAAAAATATGAGGAGGGCGTCGTCTACGAGCAGACGCCCAAGGCCGAACACAAGGAGACGCTCGGCGAGAGCAAGATACTCGTGACGCTCTTCGTGTCGCTCGGCAAGCGCCCCGCGCCGCAGATGCCGAACCTCGTGAATCAGGATTACAGAACGGCGCACAACGCAATTTCGGAGATAAACGCCGACACGGAGCTGAATTTGCAGCTTGAAGTCGTGCTCGAGTCAAGACACGACGACGACTACACGCGCGACCTCGTGATTGAGACTGTGCCCAAGGCCGGAGTGCCGCTTCTGCGCGGCATGATCGTGTATATCACGTACTCCGAGGGGCCGGAGATAAAGCTAATCGAGGTGCCGAACGTCGTCGGAATGTCGCTGTCCTCCGCGCGGCTTGAACTCGAGAGCCGCAATCTCACCGTCGGCCTGCCGGAATACATCGACAGCGACACGCCGAAGGACACGGTCGTGTTCCAGACGAAGCGCGGCGAGATGGTCGAGGCGCACACGGAGATAATGCTTCAGGTCTCCAACGGTCCCCCGCCGTCACCGTCTCCGGAGCCCGAGACGCCGACGCCTCCCGCGACGCCGCCCGACGACCCGTGGGAGACTCCGCCGGAGGATCCCGCGGCCACGCCCGTCGAAAACCCGGAAGACGCGCCCGTAGAGGGCGCATAATGCCGGAAGGTGTAATTACGAAGGCTCTGAGCGGCTTTTACTACGTGCGGTGCGGCGCGGAGACCGTGACGTGCCGCGCGCGCGGCCGCTTCAGAAATACGAACGAGTCCCCGCTCGTCGGGGATTCGGT
>JAISKU010000054.1 GCA_031261245.1 Oscillospiraceae bacterium
CCCCACGGGCAGGCCGGCGGCATGACCGTTTTCCGCCCGCAGGAGGACAAATCCTTCGCGTCGCGCAGCGAGATGTTTGAGCAGATAATCTCCTCGCTCGGCGGGCGCGTCGCGGAGCAGCTCATGCTCGACGACATCTCCTCCGGCGCGTCGTCGGATATTCAGAGCGCGTCGGCAATAGCCCGCGCGATGGTGACGAAGTACGGCATGAGCGAGGCGCTCGGCCCCATCTCCTTTGACGACAGCAGCCACAGCGTTTTCATCGGGCGCGATTTCTCGCACACCAAGAGCTATTCGGAGAAAACCGCCTCCATAATCGACGATGAGGTGAAGCGCATCTTCGACGCGGCCGTCGCAAAGTGCGAGCAGGTGCTGAGTGATAAGCGCGAGCTGCTTGTGCTGACCGCCGAATACCTGCTGAAGAACGAGACGATGGACGGCGAGAAGTTCAAGGCGCTGTGTGAGAGCGGCTATGTGGCGGAGCGGGAGGAGAATGAGGAATTCCCGGAGTTCCCCACCGTTGAGGAATAGCATTCATACAATTCAAAGTCGGTACGGCGCAACGCCGTACCGACTTTTTTGTAAAATCAAGTGAAATATTTTACAAAAAAGGTATTGACAAGGCGTTTCGGACGTGTTACGCTCTGAGCGCACTTTGACAATTTAATACGTTGTGGCTTCACGGCTTACGTTTAGGGCGATGCCGTGGGGATGAACAAGGGAAATCATGGCGGAAAACTCCGCCATACTGTAACGCATGAGCATGTGTCCGTGACGAAAGTCGGTCATTGGGGAAACCCGAGAAGGCTGGACGCACTGCGCGAGTTATACTCAGATTGCGAAGTCAGGAGACCTACACGCTGTCGGCGCTTCCGGGATTTTCCCGGGAACCGCCGTATTCATTCATGCCGCAACTGTTTGGTTGCGGTTATTTTATTTTGCAAACAAAATTGAGGAGACATAGCCATGAAAAAATTATCACGCAAGATACTCTGCCTCGCGCTCACGGCTCTTATGCTGCTGGGTATGCTGCCCGTCGGCGCGTTCGCGGGCGGTGAACCCGTCACCGTGTCCGTGAGCTATCAGAACAGCGACGCCGGCTTCGTCACGGCGCGGCAGAGCGTCGCGCTCACACCCGGCCTCGCGGCGAGCTACGGCTACAGCTACGCCTCAACCGTCGGAGAGGACGACGTCACGGCGCTCGACGCGCTCGTCGCCGTCCACAGGCAAATCTTCGGCGAGGACGTCGCGGACAACCTCACGGTAAACGCCGCGAGCGGCTCCGTTACGAAGGTCATGGGCGGCGCGGACAGCGCGAGCGGGCTGGTTTTCTATGTGAACGGCGGCGTTCCGGGCGACGGCGCCGGCGTGTTCTACACGATTACCGAGACCGTGCTACACGACGGCGACGTCATCGAGTTCTTCATCTATCAGGACACGTCCTATTGGGGCGACTACTACGCGTGGTTTGAGCAGGGTGGAAACAAGGTCGAGGCCGTGTCCGCGACGGCGGGAGTGCCTTTAGAACTAACCATCAATGGATATATGGCTATGTGGGCGATGTTCGGATACGACCTTGATGACTATACATATCCAATCGAGGACGCCGCAATCGTCACAGTTGACGAGGACGGTCTGTTCGGTGAGCCGCTCGCCGTCTCCGACGAGGATGGCAAGGCGACGCTCACCTTCCCCGCTGCCGGGACATACATACTCTCGGCGTATGACGTGTCCGGCTACGACACTCCCCTCATGTCACCGTGGCTCGTCGTGACCGTCACGGAAGCGCCGCCCGCGCCGACGCATTTGTTTACGGTTGACGCGAGCGGAACGCTGACAAAGGTGACTAACCTCGACGGAAGCAAGGCGACGGGCGTCGTAATCGTCCCCGCAGTCGTGGACGGCATAACGGTTAAAACAATACCCCTCAACACCGCGGTATTCCAGAGCAACACGGGCGTCACCAAGGTCACGCTCCCGAACACGGTCACGACGATAGCGCAGGGCGCGTCAACAACGGGCGCGTTCAGGGGCTGCACAAACCTGGAGGAGATAGTGTTCGCGGACGGCGGCGCGGATAAGCTCACAATCGGAGATCAGGCGTTCAGAGACGACAAGGCGCTGAAATCCGTCACGCTGCCGACGACGCGCGCGACGCAAATCGGCACAAACACCGCCGGCAGCAACGGCAACGTGTTCAACAACTGCACCACGCTCACGGACATCAACCTCGGCGACAGCAAGGTCACGTCAATCGGCGCCGTGTCGTTCTCCGGTTGTACCGCGCTCAAAAGCGTGACGTTTCCGGCGACGCTGACAATACTTGTAGGCGGAACCGCAAGCGGCACGTTCAGGAATTGCACGAGTCTTGAAACCATTACCTTCAAAAACGGCGGAACCGCGCCGCTGAACATCGGTTCTTACGCGTTCCAGGTATTAACCGAAACGACAAACCTGAAAACAATCGTATTTCCGACCGACAGGCCTATAACAATCGGTACGCGCGCGTTTGGCGGTAACACAAAGCTGTCGTCAGTCAACCTCGGCGATTGCGTAATTGCGTCAATCGGCTCGATCGCGTTCGTAAACTCGGCGCTCACGAGCGTCACAATTCGCAGCAGGGACGCGGTTATTGACCCGAACGCGTTTGAGAGCACCGTGCCGCTGACGCTGTACGGCTGGTACGGCTCCGACGCGCAGGCGTGCTCCGCGAGCGCGAACGTGACGTTCATCGCGCTCGACGATACGGGCATCTCCTCCGAGGGCGACTTTATCGTCACCGACGGCGGCGAGCTCATCGACTATATCGGCAGCGCCACGGAGGTACATATCCCCGCCGCCGTGAACGGCGTCACCGTCACGAAGCTCAATCAATACGCGCTGCACGCGCACAAGGACATCACGTATCTGGACATTCAGGCGCAGATTACGGAGATCGGCGCTTCCGCGTTCTCCGGCTTCAACGCGCTGGAGAGTATCACGATGCCGGAGACGATTGCGAAGCTCGGCGCGTCCGCGTTTGAGGGGTGCTCCGCGCTGACGAAGATCACCTTCGGCGAGAGCAGCAGTCTTGTTGAGATCGGCGACCGCGCGTTCTACGGCGATTCCGCGCTGCTGTATATCGACCTGCCGCAGACGCTCAAAACCCTCGGCGTGCGCGCCTTTTTCGGAACGGGATTCCAATACATAGAGCTTCCGGACAGCTTGACGAGCATCGGCAACTACGCGTTTGCGAGCAGCAAGCTCATTGAGTTTGAATTGTCCCCCGCACTCGCCGCCAACGCGACGCTCGGCACCCATCTGTTCAACGGCAGCGCACAGCTGGCGAAGGTCACGCTCCCCGAGGGGCTGACCGCGATCAGCACCGGCTGGTTTTCCGGCTGCACATCGCTGAAGGCGATTGACATCCCGTCAACCGTGACGTCAATCGGGGCGAACGCGCTCCAGAACTCCGGATTAACAAGTCTTGTCGTCCCCGCCGGGGTCACGGTAATCCCGAACGTACTTGCGGCCGGTTCGACGCGCCTTGAGACGGTGACGCTTCTCGGTGACGTCACGTCAATCGGAGAAACGACGTTCAGCAACTGCGCCGCTCTGCGGGAGATTAATATCCCCGCGACAGTCAAGAGCGTGAGCGGTTGGGCGTTCACAAATTGCACTTCTCTGAAAGAGGTTATACTGCCGCAGGGGTTGGAAACGCTCGGAAGCTCTGTATTCAGCGGCGCGTCGGGGCTTGAGGCGCTCGTAATTCCCGCGTCCGTCACGACAATCGGCACAAACCTCGTGCAGAACTGCGACGCCGCAAAGCTGAATATCTACGTTGAGCGCGGCAGCTTTGCCGACGGCAACGTGAATATCAAGCCCGGCACGTTCCGCTACCCGGACATCGAGGTCAAGGCGGAGGTTCGCGGCGCGGCGGCTCCGTACAGCGACGCGGCGCTTGCCGTTTTGCGCGGCGCGGCGGCAATCCCCGGTCTGCCGAACGCCGTACCGGGCTACCGCGTGGGCGTCCTCGACGCTCTTGTGGCGGTAAGCGGCGCCATCGGCGGCGATATCGTCGTTGAAAACGGCAAAATCACGGAGATATTCGGCGTGGAGGCCGGTAACGCGGGCTTCACGCTCAACGGCTCTCCCCTCGCGATCTCCTACGCCGCGACAACCGCGATCGAGGAGGGCGACACGCTCCTGTTCTTCACGGGAAAGACCGACGGCGGCGAGGATCAGGGCATAGCGTGGTTTGAGTTCGGCGGCGCGGAGTCGAACGCACTCGTTCTCGCGCCGGGCCGCAGCTATACGCTGAAGCTCACCTCGGCAAGCGGCCCTGTCGCCAATATGCCCGTCTACGCGCTCGGCGTCTCGGGCGAGCCCGTAGGCGCGCCGATAGGCACGACCGGTAGCGACGGGAATGTGACAATCACGTTCGCCGACTCGGGTAACTACACCATCGCGGGCGTAGACGCGAACAACAGGTATTTCTTCAGCCGCCTTGAGGCGACCGTATACTCTCCGGATTTGACGTTGCAGTCGCTTGTGTTCGCCGGCACTCCGGCGTTTGACGTGAGCTCCGCGCTCTCGAACGGCTTCACGGCCGGTCAATTCGTTGAGGAAGCGACCCTCGGCAACGTCACAAGCTACAACGTATATGTGAACGCCGACACAACGGGCTTGCGCTTC
The DNA here is from genome assembly GCA_031261245.1 of Oscillospiraceae bacterium. Lineage (GTDB taxonomy): Bacteria > Bacillota > Clostridia > Oscillospirales > Oscillospiraceae > JAIRRO01. The sequence continues at coordinate 4,675 of JAISKU010000054.1, forward strand.
TCCTCCGCAGGTCTGCGCGACCTTGAAAACGCGCAGCTCAAGACGCTGTCCGTCTATCTCGGCGGCTCCGACGCCCCGATGGCGGGCGCGGCGGATTTGAAGCCCGGCGCGAACGGCGCGTACGCGATTCCCGCGTTTTCGTTCGCAGGTGACAGCCTGAGCGTGTCTGTCGTCCTCCGCTTCTCGGAGAACGGACAGGATTTCGTTCAGACGTATGACATAACCGTCATCAGGGACGCGGGCGCAATGGCGCAGTACGCGGGCTTCCTCGATATCCGCGGGGCGAACCGCACGTCGCTGTCAAAAACTTACTCGCGCGATATCACGTCGGCGGCAATCTACTACGACAAGGGCATGACGACGGCGTATCTCGACATCAAGGTGGAGCGGGACGTCGAGGTCTATCTCGACGGCACAGCGCTCACGGGCGGCAGCGCGCCTGTCGCGGAGAACGGCAGACAGGTCGTGACGTACCGCGCGGTTCTCGCCGACTTCACGAGGAGCTACGTTATCACGACGAAGCTCGGCGGCGTCGAGGGCGGCACGTTTACGGTCACCTCCTTCACGGCGAAATCCCCGTATGACGGCGTATACACTCCGGACAGTATCGCGGGCTACATGCAGGCTCCCGGTCAATTCTCCGCCAGTACCCCGTGGGCGACGCTTATATCAAACACGGCGTGGAGCAAGTTCTTCTCGCTCGGCGGGTTCGGCGGCTACGTCGATTACTACTACGAGGAGGCCATCACAAACGACCCGAACAACCCCTACGGCGTGGATTTCATCATCTACGGCAACGCGTTCTCCTCCGGAGGCGCGGGTGAGGCCGCGGGCGTGCAGGTGTCGAGCGACGGCGTCACCTGGTACGACCTCGCCGGTCAGCGCCATTACGAGCTGTCCTCCCACTACGACACGGCGACGCTGCTTGACGGCAGCACAATCGAGAGCTTCCTGATCGCGCGCGCCGGTGAAAACGGACACAAGAGCGGATATCCCACGAAAACGCAGTTCGGCTACGCCGACATCGCCGCGTGCTCCGAAAACGCGAACGGTGAGGGCACCTATTACGTCAATGCGCGCGCCGGGAATCCGTATCGCGACACGACGGTGAGAGAAAATCTCGTGGTAGGCGACGGCTTTGACCTCGCGTGGGCGGTGGACAAAGCCGGAAAGCCCGTTGATCTGCCGGATGGTATCCACTACATCCGCGCGCAGAACGTCATCGACGTCGGAAACAACGGCTCGCTCGGCGAGGTGTCGCCCGAAATCGGCACCGTCACGCGCGTGAATCCCGACACGCGGCTCTCCCCCGTCGGCGTGACAGAGGCTCCGTCGGCGCTAACCGTGAACGGGCAGGATATCCTCCCGCTGGCGCCCGTGTACAGCGTCAGCGGCGGCGCGGTGAAATACTATGAGCTCGACCTGAACAAATCCGGTACCGTGGTCGATGTGCGCGTCACGGGCGGCGCGGACGACAACATCTTCGTAAACATGGAGCGCTATACCGGCGCTGCGGAATACTCCGGCCTTTTGGACGCGAGCGGCAGCCGCACGGTGCGTGTGATAGTGCAGAGCGGCAACAGGCAACCCGTAATCTACGTCATAAGCTGCGCGAACGGCGACAACTCCGAAAAGAACGCCGATCTCGGCTCCATAATCCTCGCGCCGGGCGATACCGCGCTCACAAAGAGCGGAAACAGCTACACGGCGACAGTCGCGAACAACGTGGAAAAGGTGACGCTCAATGTAAGCGCGCTCAACCCGGCGGCCGCGATCGCGCTCGACGGCGCGGCGATCACGCACAACGAAGCGACGCCTCCCCTCCCGCTCGCCGTCGGCGCGAACAGCTTCTCCGTGACGATTACCTCCACGGACGGCAGCGTGACGGCGACATATCCCGTCGTCATCACGAGAAGCGCCGCAAATCAGCCGCCGACGGGCGGCGGGCAGCAGCCAAAGACCATCACCGTGACCTTTACGTTTACGGGCGACGACCTGCACTATGTCAACGCGGGCAATCTCGGGACGCACAGGGCGCACGACTGGATTTCCGCGACGAGCGTCACCGTGCCGGAGGGCTCGACCGTCAAATACGTGACGGATCTGCTGCTGTATAACGCGGGCGTCGAGTTCCACACGGCGGGCGGCACGTATATCGACAAGGTGAGAAATCCGCTCACCGGCGAGTGGCTCGCGGAGATGGACAACGGCCCGAATTCGGGGTGGATGTACAAGCACAACAACACGATCGCGTCCCGGGGCTACGCCGAGCGCGTCCTGCGCGACGGCGACACTGTGGTCTGGTTCTACACCGACGACTACGTCAAGGAGACCGGATACGAGAACGCTTTCTGGGATTCCAACCCGGCCGGCGGCTCCGACGACGACACCGAAATCGGCGACGAAAAAGCGCCTCTCGCGGACGGCAAATTCGTCACGTTTGACGACGTGCGGGACATCGACTGGTTCTACGCCGCGATTGTCTACGCGGTGGAAAACGGGCTGATGAACGGCGTCGGCGACAACAAATTCGCCCCGAACGCGAAGCTGACGCGCGCGATGCTGATTACGGTTCTCGCGCGCTACGCCGGAGTTGACACGACAGGCGGCGCGACATGGTACGAAAAGGCGCTCGAATGGGGCGTCGCGCAGGGCATCACGGACGGCACGAATCCGGACGGGTATATCACGCGCCGTCAGCTCGTGACGATGCTCTACCGGTTCGCGAAAATCGGCGAGGACGGCTGGGGCGGCGAGGCGATGGCGTGGGCGAAGTCGGAGAAGATACTAAACGACGGACGCGGTGAGGACACCGCGACGCGCGCCGAGGTCGCGACTATATTGCAGAGATTTATTGAGGGCTTGGACAAATGAAAAAACGAGTAATAGCAATACTTTTGGCACTTGTGCTGACGCTCCCGACTTTGTCGGGGGCGTTCGCCGCGTCAAAAAGCGATTTGGATTCGGCTGTCACCGGCGCGGCGGCGTACATGCTCAAAACCGTCAAAAAGACGGAGGTCGGCTCCGTCGGCGGCGAGTGGGCGGTCATCGGGCTTGCGCGGAGCGGCTACGACGTGCCGGACGCGTATTACGAGGCGTATTACAAGGCTGTGGAAAAGTACGTCAGGGACAGCAAGGGCGTGCTGCACGACAAGAAGTACACGGAGTATTCGCGCGTGATCCTCGGCCTCACGGCGGCGGGCTACGACCCGCGCGACGTCGGCGGTTACGACCTCACCGCGCCGCTCGGCGACTTTGAAAAGACGATCTGGCAGGGCATAAACGGCCCGATTTGGGCGCTGATCGCGCTCGATTCCGGCAATTACGCAAGCGCGCTGCGCGACAAGTACATCGCGGAAATCCTGCGCCGACAGCTCGACGACGGCGGCTGGAACCTCACGGCGGACGGGAGCAACCCGAAGGAAAACTCGAGCTCGGATTTGACCGGCATGGCGCTGCAGGCTCTCGCAAACTACGCGGACAGGCCGGATGTCAAGGCCGCAGTTGACAGGGCGCTCGCGTATCTCTCAAAAACGCAGAACGCGGGCGGCGGCTACTCCTTTGCCGGCGACGTTTCGAGCGAGAGCGTGGTGCAGGTGCTCGTCGGAATCACCGCGCTCGGCGTCAGTGTGGACGATCCGCGCTTCGTCAAAAACGGCAAGACGCTCGTGGACAACATTTTGAGCTTCAAAAACGCCGACGGCAGCTTCAACCACACGACCGACGGCAGCGGCAACAGCCAGATGTCCACCGAACAGGCGTTCTACGGGCTCGTTGCGGCGCAGCGGGCGCGCGACGGCAGGAACGCGTTGTATAATATGTCCGACGCCGTGAAACGCGGCGTGACGGGTGATACCGCGCCCGGACTGCCAGGCAAACACGCGGACGTGAACGCCGTACCGGTCACGAAGCCCAGTACGACGTTCGACGACGTGAAGAATCACGCGAACAAGGCGGCGATTGAGGCCCTCGCCGCGCGCGAGGTCGTGGGCGGCAAGGGCGACAATAATTTCGACCCGAACGGCAACGTGACGCGCGCGGAGTTCGCGGCAATTGCCACGCGCGGATTGGGGCTTGCGGGGGGCGGCGTCCCCGACGCCCCGTTCGCAGACGTCGCAGGCGCGCAGTGGTACGCGAAGCCCGTTGCGGTTGCGGCGCATTACGGCATCGTCAAGGGCACGAGCGCGACGACGTTCAATCCTACCGGCAACATCACGCGTCAGGACGCGGCTGTTATGGTCGCGCGCGCGGCGAAGCTCGCGGGGCTTGACACGGCGCAGAGCGACGCGCAAATCCGCGATACCCTCGCGCAATTCGGCGACTACCGCACGGTCGCGGACTACGCGAAGGAGTCGCTCGCGTTCTGCTACGCGGCGGGGATTCTCGACGATTCGGAGTTTGACATCGAGCCGGCAAAAGCGGCCACGCGCGCGGAGATCGCGGAGATGGTGTACAGACTGCTCGACAAGGCGGAGCTGCTATGAGAAAGCACAAGAACATAATAATTGCGGGGATTGTCGTGGTGGCAATCCTCGCAGCAGCGTGGATATTCGGCGGCAATTACGCGAGCCGTGGCGGCGCGGCGGTCACGCCCACGCCGACAATCGCGGCGACGGCAACGGCAACGCCGGAGGTCACGGAAACGCCCGCACCCGCAACAGACGACGGCGGGCGATTGGTAATCGCCCCTACACCCGAACCCACACCTACACCCGAACCCGCGGAAATTGCTGAAACCGCAACGCCTGAACCCACGCCCGAACCCGAACCGACCAAAGATCAGTACCAAACCGACCCGATTCCGTCCGGGAAACCCGCACCCGTGGAGCCGCAGGACGCGACGGTCGGCGACGGCTCGTTCACAGTCACGCTCTCTGTGCGGTGCGACACGATTCTCGACAATCTCAACCTGCTCGACAAGAACAAGCACGAACTTGTACCCGCTGACGGCATTATATTTCCCGCCACCGAGGTGACGGTTTACGAGGGCGAGAGCGTTTTCAACGTCCTTCAACGCGAGATGAAACGCAATAAAATCCACTTTGAGTTCATGAACACGCCGATATACAACAGCGCGTACATCGAGGGTATCAACAACCTCTACGAGTTCGACGTGGGCGAGCTGTCCGGGTGGATGTACAAGGTCAACGGCTGGTACCCGAATTACGGCTGCTCGCGGTATCAGCTCAAAGCGGGCGACGTGGTGGAGTGGAATTACACGTGCGACCTCGGGCGCGATATCGGCGGCGAGGGCGCGACGGGCGGCAGTCAGCGCGACGAATAGTACATAAACAAATCGCACTTTATCATGCCGTTGTAGAGCTTGCGCTTTTTGACCGCCTGACGGCCGAAGCTGCGCTCAAACTCCGTGTGTGAGGACAGCAGATAGATTTTCCAGTCCTTTAGACCGCGCGTCGCGGCTCCGAATTCGCGGTAGAGCCTTTCCGCGTCGCTCTTCTCCATGACGCGCTCGCCGTATGGCGGGTTCGTGACGACGATGCCGGACGGCTCCGCGGGCGCGAACGCGCGCGCGTCGGCGACCTCAAAGCGCACGTTTTGCGAAACTCCGGCGCGGCGGGCGTTTTCGTTCGCGATGTCAACTGCGGCCGGGTCGATATCGGCGCCGAGAATGTCGTAGTCGCCGTGGTACTCCCGCGACTTTGCCGCCTCGCGCGCCGCACGCCATATTCCGGCGGGGAGATTCGGCCACGACTCGGCGGTGAATTTGCGGTTGCAGCCCGGGGCGCGGTTCAGCGCGGCGAGCGCCGCCTCAATCGCGATTGTGCCGGAGCCGCAGAACGGGTCGCGCAGCGGCCCCCGCCCGCGATAGCGCGCGACGCGCACCATCGCCGCCGCGAGCGTCTCCGACAGCGGCGCGGCGACGGCGGCCGTATCCGCAGTCACGGGGCGGTACCCGCGCTTGTGCAGACCGGCGCCCGACGTGTCGATCGCGATAGCGGCGACGTCGTTCATTATCGTGAAGCGGACCTTGTACTCGGCGCCATCCTCCGGGTGGCGCTCCACTTTGTACTTTTCGGTGAGGCGCGTCGATATCGCTTTTTTGATGATTTTCTGGCAGTCGGGAACCGAGTGCAGCTGCGAGCTCAGTGCGTGACCCGACACGGGGAACGCGGCGTTTTTCGGCAGATAGCGCTCCCACTCCATCGCGCGGACGGCCTCAAAGAGCATGTCGAACGTCTCGGCGCGCGCCTCACCGACGAGGAGCGTCACCCTCTCCCCCGTCGCGAGGCAGATGTTCGCGCGGGCGAGGTCGGCCTCCGTGCCGTCGAAGAGCACGCGGCCGTTCTCCGCGCGGACGTTTTTCATGTCCATGCGCTTGAGCTCGTCGGCGGCAAGTCCCTCGATGCCGAACAGGCACGGCACGGCGAAATTGAGGGTTCCCGTCATCGCTCGTCCCTCAGCTGGCGCACCATCTCCGCTATCTCGGGCTTGGCGTCCTCCATGAGCTCGTCCCACCCGCCGACGTAGGGATACGTCACCTCGTCGCCGCTGTTGATGCGCTTGATGTAGCCGTCGAACATCGCGAAATCGCGCTCATACACGTGGAAGCTGTTCGCACGGTGCGTGTAGCTTCCGACGGGTATCCCGAGCTCGTCCGCGACGCGCTTTTGCAGCAGAATCAGCGCGAAGGCGTTCATGAACGCAGCCTTTGTCGCGTCGTTTGAGCGGAAGAGCACCTTGCAGTGCAGCTTTCCCTCGCGTATGAGATACTGCACGGATTGCAGACACGCGGGTGAGCCGGACTCCAAGTCCTTTTCGTCGCGCGTCGAGATTATCGCGCGGCGCGAGTCGGTGTTGCGGCGCAGCTCCGACGCCACCCAGTCGAGCTGGCTGCCCATGCGCTGGTGGTACGTGTACTCCCAGTTGCCGCGCGCGACCTCAAAGTCGAGGATTCCGTCGAGCATCTCCTGCCTGTACTGCTCAAGCGCGCGCGGATCGCCGATGAACAGGCGCGATATCATAGGCTCCGTGAGAGGCTCCGTGACGACGAACGTCATGGACGCCTCTTTTTGCGTCGTGTTGTAATCGGGGCACGGGACGAGCTCATTTTTCTCATACAGCGCGGCTATCGCCCCGTGGTACGCGTCGGGGAGCGTCGCCCCGGTCACAAACAATTCATGCATATTCATACCTCTGTCAGTTTTATCCTCTGTATTTTATCCCACATTTGCAATATAGGCAAGAGAAATCGTCATAATATCGGCTTTATCCGGAAAAATAGTAATTGCAAGCGGAGGTATGAAAAAGTGCAGAAAACAAAGCTGAGGCTCGGCGACATTCTCGTCGCGCAGGGGCTTATCACGGAGGAACAGCTCCTGTTCGCCCTCGAGGAGCAAAAGAAACGGCGCGCGCGGCTCGGCCAGTGCCTCGTGTCGAGCGGCTTCATCACCGACGCGGAGATCGCGCGGGCGCTGAACGTCCAGCTCGGCGTGGAAATGGTGGAGCTGCGCGGTATGCGCATTGCGCCCGAGGTCGTGGGGCTCGTATCGGGCGCGATACTGCGCAAGCACAACGTGATTCCCGTCGGCTTTGACCCGGACGACTCGTCGGCGCTCCTGCTCGCCATGGCCGACCCGCTCGATATCAACGCGCAGGACGACATATCCATAATCACGAACATGCGCGTTGAGCCGCGAATCGCCACGGAGAGCGAGATTCAGGCGACGCTCGACCGCTATTTCGGCTCCGACGAGGCGATGAGCGCGGCGGAGCAGTATTCAAAGGAGCGCGAGACGCAGCTCGCCGCCGCGTCGGAGGCCGCGCTCGCCGAGGAGTCGAGTCTGTCCACCGCGCCGATGGTTCAGCTCGTGCGCTCCATAATCGAGCAGAGCGTGCGGCTACGCGCGTCGGATATCCACATCGACGCGCTCGAAAAGCAGGTGCGCATACGCTATCGCATTGACGGCGTGCTCGTCGAGAAGATGCTGTACGACATATCGCTGCTGCCCGCCATCACGACGCGCATAAAGATACTCTCCGACATGGACATCTCCGAAAAGCGCAAGCCGCAGGACGGGCGCATGACCATGATCGTGGACAGGCGGGAGTACGATATCCGCGTGTCGTGCCTGCCGTCGTTCTTCGGGGAGAAAATCGTGCTCCGCTTACAGCTCGCGAGCGGCCTGACGCGCACGATGAACGACCTCGGTATGCGCGAGTGGGAAAAAGACGTGTTCCGGCGCATACTCTCGAACCCGAACGGGATAATTCTCGTCACCGGCCCGACCGGCTCCGGCAAATCCACGACGCTGTACACCGCGCTGTCCGCGCTCAACCGCGAGGACGTCAACATCATCACCGTAGAGGACCCCGTCGAGGCGTCCATCGCGGGGATAAATCAGGTTCAGGTGAACACAAAGGCGAATCTGACGTTCGCCGCCGCGCTGCGCTCAATATTGCGGCAGGATCCGGACATAATAATGATAGGCGAGATTCGCGACGGCGAGACGGCGGG
>JAISKU010000106.1 GCA_031261245.1 Oscillospiraceae bacterium
ATCCCCTCCTCGCGGCACTTCTTGAAAATCTCCGCGACGAATTCCGGCTGCGCCAGTATCTCCCCGCCGGAGCACGTCACGCCGCCGCCGGACGTCTCGTAGTACACCGCGTCGCGGCGAATCACCTTCCACACCTGCGCCACGGTCATCTCCTCGCCCTTTATCGACAGCGCGTCGTCCCCGCACGCCTCCACGCACGTCCCGCACACGACGCACTTTTCGCGGTCGATGACAATCCCGTCCTCCGTGAGCGTTATCGCGCCGTTCGGACACGCCGCCGCGCACCTCCCGCACTTCTTGCAGGAGGTGTAGCGATAACTCAGCTGCGGCGCGGCGCTCTGCGACTCTGGATTCGAGCACCACGGACACCGCAGCGGACAGCCCTTCAGAAAAACCGTCGTGCGTATGCCCGGCCCGTCGTCAATGCTGTAGCGCTGTATGTTGAAAACCGTGCCCATGTCAAATAATCTCATGCATCGTGCGGTTGACAATCTCCGATTGCAGCCCCGACGGCAGGTCGATAAAGTACGCCGAGTACCCCCCGACCCGCACGAGCAGATTCTTGTGCTCCTCCGGATGCGCCTGCGCGTCGAGCAGCTCCTCGCGCGAGTGGATGTTGAACTGTATATGCCACCCGCCGCGCTTCATAAACGCCTTGACGAGCCACCCGAGCTTCTCAATCTTCTCCGGCGTGTTCAGTATCGACTTCGAGAACTTCATGTTCATCGCGTAGCCCGCGTACGGGTAGCCGTAGCAGTCGTTCGTCGCGGAGTTTATCGCCGCCGTCGGCCCGTTCGTGTCCATACCCGGCATCACGGAGCACGCCGCGTCGCACGTGGGTGAGCCCGACATGCGCCCGTTCGGAAGCGCGCCAATCGCCTTGCCTATCCCGACGTGTCCCGCCGCCGCACCGATGAACAGCATCGGCTTCTTGCCCGTAAGCGGATCGACCTCCTGCTGCATTATCTCCGGCACGTGCACGCTCATCTCGTCGTAAATCTCATCGGCGAAGTCGTCGTCGTTCCCGTACTTCGGCGCGGCGACACACAGCTTGCGCAGCTCCTCATAGCCCTCCCAGTTCGCCTTGCACGCCGCGAGCAGCTCCGCCATCGTCGCCTTCTTGTCCGTGAACACGACCTTCTTTATCGCCGTCAAGCTGTCCGCGAGGTCAACGAGCCCGCGGCTTCCGAGCCAGCACGCCCGCCCCTCGGGATATCTCGCCCCGCCCTCGCGCGACGCCAGACCGGCCGGAATGCAGTCCTCAAACTGCATCGCCACGCGCAGACCGCTCATCGGCCCGTCGGCGATCTCCGTAGACCACGTGAGGAACTTGAACTTCCGCAGTATCGGCACAAAATATTCAAGCTGCTTGTAATACGCCTCGCGCACCTGCTCGAAAGACGTGAACGTCCCCGGGTCGCCCGTGTGCGGCCCGAGCTGCTTCTGCGTTCTCGGGTCAAACCCGTCGTTCATCGCGAGCTCAAACACCTTCAGCTGCGAAATGTTGTGTCCGCCGCCCATGTGCTCAAGGCTGTCGAGGTGATATCCCAGACACCCCGACGCGTTCCAGTTGCACGCGTCCTCGAGCGGCACTCCCCGGTCGAGGTAGCGCTTCGTACCGAGCGCGTCGTTCAAAAACGCGGGATTCCCGCCGCCAAATTCCCTATTGCACTCCAGCGCGTGGTGCAAAAACTCCGCCGGCGTCTTATCGCCGTACCGCACGTATATCGCGGGCTCCGACAGCTTGATCTGCGCCATCGCCTCAAGCACGAGCCACGACACCTCGTTCGTCAAATCGTTCCCCTGCGCGTCCGTGCCGCAAAGTGTGATATTCGGCAAAAGCGAGCCCGGCGCGGCGCGCTGCTCGCGCGGAATCGTCACGAGATTCTCGCACTCGCGTATCTTCAGCCAAAGCGCCCCGAGCAGCTCGGCCGCGTCCTGCGCCGTAATCTTCCCCGCCGCCTTGTCCGCCTCATAATACGGGTTGAGCAGCTGGTCAAGCCGCCCTATCGGCACCTCCGGCCTGTCGGAGCTCTCCTTCCAGCACACGAGATGGTACAGCCTCACGCACTGCACCGCCTCGAAGAAGTCCCTCGGCGGCTCCGCCGGAACGCGCTCGCACGCCTCCGCGATGCGCAGCAGCTCCGCCTTTCGCTCCGGGCGCGTCTCCGCCGCCGCGAGCTCCCGCGCCAGCTCCGCGTGCCGCCGTGCGTAGCCGATAAACGCCTCACAGGAGATAATCGCCGCCTTCAGCAGCCAGAATTTCCGCAAAAACTGCGCCGTGCCGTGCGAATTCTCGTCGCCCTCGGCCATCATGCGCTCGCGCTCCTTCTCACACAGCCCGATGACGTAGTTGAGACCCTTCTCAACGCACTTAACGCTCACCTGCGCCACGCCGCCGCCGTAGGAGGAGTAGTTCTGGAACAGCCCGCGATCCATCTCATACCGCACGCCGCGCCCCTCGAACACCATGCCGCGGTCAAACAGCAGATCGAACACCTCGGAGCCCATCTCAAGCTCCACGGACGCGTTCACACTCGACACCTTGGGCATGTTCTCAATCCAGTATTGCGCGTCGGCGCGCAGCGCCTCGAGGTCGGCTGGGTCGATGTTTGTCGAGGACGTGTCGGAGGTCTTGCGGTCGAACTTCCCGCTCTCCACCATCTTCATTATCTCGCGCGGCTTCATCGCGCAAAGCGTCCCGTTGCCGCGAATAAACTTCGTCAAACTCCCGACAATCAGCTCGCCGTCGCGAATCAGCAGCGGGCACTCCAAAAGCCGCTTCTCAAGCGCCTTCGCCCACCTGATATCGACCGGCAAGCCCTCTGTCTCCCTCCACGACTGCGTGAAAAGCAGCGTGTCGTCCACGTACACCTGCGGCTCCGCCGCCTCCCAGTCCGCCTTCAGCTTTTGCAGACGCGGCGTCAGGACTTCCACCGCCTTGATTTCGCTCTTGTTTACCGTTCCCATTTATGAAAATACCTCCATGTTATACATTACAATATAGATATACTCAGCATACCGCGTCGCGCCCGCCGTGTCAAGCGCGGATTTC